>JASLAI010000331.1 GCA_030147225.1 Planococcus sp. (in: firmicutes)
GAGGCCGTAAGAATCGTGTAAAGCATTCGCCGATTTTTCCATCTCATTTTCCGGGACGACTACTGAGATTTTGATCTCTGAAGTACTGACCATTTTAACTGGAATTTCTTGTCTTCTCAAAATATCAAACATACGTGCAGCTACACCGGGATTGGAAACCATGCCAGACCCCACAATCGACACCTTCGATAATCCAAGTTCAATGTCTAGCGATAAGAAACCAATTTCGTCTTGCGCTTCAGTGAGGACACGGCGTGTTTCTTCAAGGCTTTCCTGATTGATGGAAAAAGAGACTGAAGGCGGAAATTCATCGCTGATGCTTTGAACAATGATGTCCACGTCAATTTGATTTTCTGCAAGCTTTGTGAAAATATTGGCCAAGGATCCGTTGAACGGTTTTTTATAAGTTACTGTTACACGCGCGATTCCCGGTTCGAATGCAACACCTCTGACGATTAAGTTTTTCTCCACAGTGATCACCTCTTGTATGATTGTGCCAGGCTCATCTGAATAACTTGCTCTGACGGATAATGGTACATGATTGTTCTTTGCAAACTCGACTGCCCGTGGATGCAAAACGCCCGCTCCGAGATTCGCAAGCTCCAGCATTTCATCATAGGAAATCTGGTCCAGCTTGCGCGCACCTGTGACGTATCTTGGGTCGGATGTATATACACCGTTGACGTCTGTATAGATTTCACATTTCTCTGCTTTCAGAGCTGCGGCAAGTGCCACAGCCGTCGTGTCAGATCCCCCACGACCAAGAGTGGTGATGTTGCCGATTTTGTCCACTCCTTGGAAGCCAGCGACTACACAAAAAAAGCCGTTATCCAGCACGCGTTCAAGCCGCTCGGTATGAATCTGTTCAATACGGGCATTGCGCGGCACGGACTCTGTTTCGATTCCTGCTTGCCATCCGGTGAACGATAACGCTTCATGGCCAAGTTTCTTAAAGGCCATGGCTAATAAAGAAATGGTAACCTGTTCTCCTGTAGCAAGCAGCATATCCATTTCCCGCTTAGGCGGTTCAGAAGAAATCTCCCCCGCGAGTCCCAACAGCGTATCCGTTGTCTTGCCCATTGCTGAAACAACAATGACCACTCGCTTGCCCTGTTCTTTTTCACGAATAGCCCTTTTGGCTACTCCAATGATTTTTTCTGGAGTCGCAACAGACGTGCCTCCAAATTTCATGACAATCGTTTCCATTCCATTCACTCCCACATTTAGTATGTGGCCCTCAATATGACTGGCAGTGATGCTATAAACAGCACCTCCAGACACAAAAAGAGGCAGCTCACCGCAACTGCGGCAAACTACCTCTTTCATCATGTACGAAAAAAACGTCCATGTGAGATAGCCCTCCAGAGATTGACTCTGACAGCTCTGCACTTGTTAAATGCAGAACCAGCATGCGCAATAGCAGTAACACGCACACTTCGGCGACCGTCCCTTTCACCATTCATCTCAGATTCTGCAAATCTCCGAATGCTTACT
Organism: Planococcus sp. (in: firmicutes); assembly: GCA_030147225.1. Lineage (GTDB taxonomy): Bacteria > Bacillota > Bacilli > Bacillales_A > Planococcaceae > Planococcus. The sequence continues at coordinate 1,495 of JASLAI010000331.1, forward strand.
TATAACGTTCGCGCCTCTATCATCACTTTTCCAAGTGATTCAATTATTCTCTTACAATAGCATGTTACGATTCGCTTTGCAATGTATCCTCTGCAAAATGCTGTTCGATGGACAATGCCAATGCTTCCGGTATTCCGGCTTCTTTTATTTCTTCTACAGATGCTTCTTTTAATTTCTTGACAGATCCGAAATGCTTCAGCAGCTGCTGTTTGCGTTTTGGCCCGACTCCTTCAAGACCATCGAGCGCCGACTGGATCGAGTTCTTTCCGCGCAGCTGACGGTGGAAGGTAATAACAAAACGGTGGACTTCATCCTGGATTCGCTGCATCAAGTAAAAAGCTTCACTGGTCCGTTTTAAAGGAACAATTTCAGCTGGTGAGCCATACAGCAACTGAGAGGTTTGGTGCTTCGCGTCTTTGGCAAGACCAGCAATCGGAATCGATAAGCCAAGTTCGTCTTCCAAAATTTCACGCGCCGATTCCATCTGCCCTTTTCCTCCATCGATAACGATCAGATCTGGCAACGGCAAGCCGTCTTTTAAGACACGCGAATAGCGCCGCCGAATGACTTCACGCATTGCTGCATAATCATCTGGCTTTGAAGCATTGCGTGTTTTGTATTTACGGTAATCTTTTTTAGAAGGCTTTCCGTCAATGAACGTAATCATCGCAGAAACCGCATCGGCTCCTTGAATATGCGAATTATCGAATGCTTCAATACGTAAAGGCGTCTGGATATTCATCGCTTCACCAAGGTCTACACAGGCACCGATTGTCCGTTCTTCCTGACGCTCCAGCAGCTGGAACTTCTCTTTGATGGCAATTTCGGCATTTTTCTTCGCCAGTGCCACCAAATCTTTTTTCTTCCCGCGCTGCGGCACCAGTACCCGTACTCCCAGCCATTCTTTCAGCATATCTGGATCGTCCGCTTCCGGAAGCAGGATTTCATTTGGTTTTACGTGGTTAGCTTTTTCATAGAACTGACCCAGGTAAGTCAAAAACTCTTCTTCCGGATCACGGTATAATGGGAACAGCGACACGTCGCGTTCAATCAGTTTACCTTGGCGCACAAAAAAGACTTGCACGCACATCCAGCCTTTATCGACTGCATAGGCAAACACGTCGCGATTGGTGAAATCGTTCATCGCCATTTTCTGTTTTTCCATAACGGTTTCAATCATGGAAATTTGATCCCGATATTCCTTAGCCCGTTCAAACTCCAGATTCTCTGCTGCCTGAGACATCTTCTCGACCAATTCATGCTTCACTTCGCGGAATCCGCCATTTAGGAATTTGGTGATGCCATCGATCATTTCCTGATAAGTCTCTTTTTCTACGGGCTTCACACAAGGTGCCAGGCACTGCCCTAAATGGTAGTACAAGCAAACCCGGTCGGGCATCTTGTGGCATTTGCGCAGTGGGTACAAACGGTCGAGCAGTTTTTTTGTTTCCGCTGCTGCATAGGCATTCGGATAAGGACCAAAATACTTGCCTTTATCCTTTTTCACCTGACGGGTCGTGATAAGTTTGGGATGGCGCTCTCCTGTAATTTTTAAGTACGGATAGCTTTTATCATCCTTCAGCATGATATTGTATTTTGGATCATATTTTTTAATCAAATTTAATTCCAATATCAAAGCTTCTTTGTCAGAAGACGTGACAATGTATTCAAAATCCTCGATTTCATTGACCAAGCGCTGCGTTTTTGCATCATGGCTGCCCGTAAAATACGAACGCACCCGATTTTTAAGAACTTTTGCCTTCCCCACATAAATAATGGTATTTTGGCGGTCCTTCATTAAATAACAGCCCGGTTGATCAGGCAGTACTGCCAGTTTATGCTGAATTAATTCATTAGCCATCTATTATCTCACCCTATTAAAAAACCGGGCGCCATCACTGGACCCGGTTAAGAATTATGCGTGTTTTTCAACCAATTCAGCCAATGCTTCTTTTGGTCTGAAACCAACCACTTTATCAACTGTCTCGCCGTCTTTCATCAATAACAAAGTCGGAATTGACATGATGCCGTAATTTCCAGCTGTTTCCTGGTTTTGATCCACATCAACTTTTACGATTTTAACTTTATCGCTCATTTCAGCGTCTAATTCTTCTAGCACTGGAGCGATCATTTTACATGGTCCGCACCAAGTTGCCCAAAAATCTACTAAAACGAGTCCTTCTGATACTTCTTGTGAAAAGTTCTGATCTGTACCGTGTACGATTGCCATGAATAATTCCTCCTTATGATTAAACCAAACTATATACAGAGTATAGCATGCGATAAAAACACTAGCTATTTTTTTGCCTACTCTTTCATTACCCGGCAGACTTTTCTTTTAAACTGAAGATGGCGGCGTGTCTATTCGACCCACCGCCATCCTTAATTACATAACTTTCTTAAATTCTTCTGTCAACATTGGAATGACTTCGAACAAGTCTCCAACAATACCGTAGTCAGCAACTTTGAAAATGTTCGCTTCCGGATCTTTATTGATCGCAACGATCACTTTCGAGTTGGACATACCCGCCATGTGCTGGATAGCGCCAGAAATACCTGCTGCGATATACAAATCAGGTGTTACCACTTTGCCTGTCTGTCCAATCTGTAGAGAATAGTCACAGTAATCTGCATCACAAGCTCCACGCGAAGCTCCGACAGCGCCACCAAGAAGATTTGCCAATTCCTGCAAAGGCTCGAATCCTTCAGAACTCTTGACGCCACGACCACCAGCGACAATTACTTTCGCTTCAGAAAGATCGATACCTTCAGATGATTTACGCACTACATTTTTGATGATTGTCCGCAAGTTTGTGATATCTACAGACAATGAACTCACTTCACCTGAACGTTCTTGTCTTTCAAGAGGAGCAATGTTGTTTGAACGCACTGTGATAAAATCAATGCCTTCTTTTAACTTCACTTTCTCAAATGCCTTACCCGAGAAGATTGGACGGATGAAAACTGCATCATCGCCTTCACCTTCGATATCCGTTACATCTGAAATTAATCCTGCTTGCAACTTAGATGCGATTTTCGGTGCCAAGTCTTTGCCGACTGCTGTATGGCCAAAGACAAGACCTTCCGGGTTCTCCTGCTCAACGACTGCCATAAACGCCTGGCCATAGCCATCAGATGTATAAGATTTCAAGTGTGGATGCTCAACCGTTACAACACGATCAGCTCCATATGCGATCAATTCGTTGCCGAAATCAGCAACTGAATCTCCAATAAGAACTCCCACTACTTCCCCGCCGTCTGAAATTTTCTTGGCAGCTGCAATTGCTTCAAATGAGACATTACGCAAAGCGCCTTCGCGCGTTTCGCCTAAAACTAATACTTTTTTCGCCATAGTCCGTTTACCCCCTAAGTAGATGTGAAAATATGTGGAATGTTAATTAGCCGGTATTCAAATGGAAGTACCCAACTCTTTGGAC
>JASLAI010000377.1 GCA_030147225.1 Planococcus sp. (in: firmicutes)
CAGCACGCCGACTTTGTCAGTGAAGATTCCTTCTGTAGCTCCTTCATAGTTTGCGCCGAATGCACGCATTCCGCCGACTAATACAGTCATTTCTGGTGCTGTTAAGCCAAGCAGATGTGCTTTATCCAATAACATCTCTTCTGGGCTCGTTGCATATTCCTTCTTCTGGTAATTTCTGAAACCATCTGAAATTGGCTCCAATACCGCGAAGCTTTCTGCCTCCGTTTGTACTTCAAGTGCATCTCCGCGGCCTTGCGTAAATGGTACCGCAATATCGAGTCCAGCTGCTTTTATCGCTTGTTCAATTGCAGCATTTCCTCCAAGAACAATCAAATCGGCGATGCTGATTTGATTGTCAACGCCTGCTTTTAAATGTTCATAGAAGTAAAGTACTTTTTCCAACTCTTCCGGCTCATTTACTTCCCACTCGCGTTGAGGAGCAAAACGGATGCGTGCTCCATTTGCACCGCCGCGCTTGTCTGAATCACGGTATGTGCTGGCAGAAGCCCAAGCTGTTTTAACCAATAGCTGCGGGTTTATTCCGCTTTCAAGGATCTTCACTTTCAGCTCATCCAATTCCTTGTCTTTCAATGTACCTGATGCTGCTGGCACTGGATCTTGCCAGATCAAATCTTCTGCGGGAACTTCTGGTCCCAAATAACGCTCTTTTGGTCCCATGTCGCGGTGAAGAAGCTTGAACCATGCGCGAGCAAAGGCGTCTTGGAACTCTTCCATATTTTCATAGTAACGGCGTGAAATCTTTTCGTAAGCTGGATCCATGCGAAGTGCCATGTCCGCCGTTGTCATCATTGTTTTCACTTTGATAGACGAATCTTCTGCATCAGGGGCCATCTGTTCTTCTGACAAATCTTTTGCCGTCCATTGATAAGCGCCTGCAGGAGATTTCGTCAATTCCCACTCGTAGCCAAACAATTGCTCGTAATAGCCATTATCCCATTGTGTCGGATTGGCAGTCCAAGCGCCTTCAATACCGCTTGAAATCGTGTCGCGGCCTTTTCCAGAACCGTATGTGCTCTTCCAGCCCATTCCTAAGTTTTCCATAACTGCTGCTTCTGGATCATCTCCTACGTTAGCAGCATCTCCAGCTCCGTGAGCTTTACCGAATGTATGTCCTCCGGCGATTAACGCAACGGTCTCTTCATCATTCATTCCCATACGGCCAAATGTCTCGCGAATATCGTAAGCACTTGCAAGAGGATCTGGTTTGCCATTTGGTCCTTGCGGATCTACATAGATCAAGCCCATTACAACTGCAGCAAGCGGTTCTTCCAATTCACGGTCTCCTGAATAACGGTTATCCGATAACCACTCTTTTTCATTGCCCCAATAAACGTCTTCTTCCGGTGACCAAATATCTTCACGGCCTGCGCCGAATCCGAAAGTTTTGAAGCCCATTGATTCAAGTGCCACGTTGCCCGTTAACAAGAGTAAATCAGCCCAAGAAATTTTGTTTCCGTACTTTTTCTTGATTGGCCATAGCAAGCGGCGTGCTTTGTCCAAGTTTACGTTATCCGGCCAGCTGTTAAGCGGTGCAAAACGCTGGTTTCCGGTAGAACCGCCTCCGCGGCCATCTGTTGCACGGTAAGTACCTGCTGCATGCCATGACATACGGATGAACAAGCCGCCGTAATGACCATAATCAGCCGGCCACCAGTCTTGGCTGTTTGTCATCAAGTCGCGAAGATCTTGCTTTAATGCATCGTAATCCAATTTTTCAAATTCTGCTTTGTAATCAAATTCTTCACCTAAAGGATTCGATTTTTTATCATGCTGATGAAGAATGTTGACGTTCAACATGTTCGGCCACCAGTCTTTATTTTGCGTTTTCCCTGGTTTGTTCGAAGTAGTAATTGCACTGTCTTTATGGCCGCCTGTTTGGCTGCTCGGCTGCCCACCAGCACCCGTTATCGGACATTGTGCATCTGATGCAGCTGTGTGGCGCTTTTGCTCATTGTTATCCATTGCTTAAAATCCCCCTCAATTATAATAAAATAATAGTAGTCAAGATTTGGTAATCAATACTGATTTTATCCCTGACTAATAATCATTCTTACATTAGAATTTTACTAAAGTAGCGGCAGATTAGAAAGCCATACACACGAAGATATGAACAACACTCGATAATTTTTTAAAATAATGACACATCTCATGCTAATTTGAGCTTGTTCCGCCTTAAAATTATCAAAAAAATAAAAAAATGCATCCGACAGCGTGCCGGACACATGTTCAAAAAGCCGCTTTACTGTTTTATCTGCTATTCCGCAGCCATTCTTTCAGCGAAGTTTAGTTTCATTTGTAAAGGAGAGACTCTTTTTCGATGGTGACGACGCTTTTTGTTTCGGCAGCTTCCATGATGCCCAGAATGACTTTCAGCGACTTGAGCGCATCTTCGCCCGTAACAACCGGCTCCTCATCCAAGCGGATGGAATCAACAAACGCATCAATAACGCCACTGGGTGTCTGGTTATCGTTCGTTTGGATGGCTTCCAGCTGATAGTTTACCTTTTCGCCAGACTGCATGATGAGTTCCAGCTGGTACTCATCATTATGATAAATTTTCATGATGCCTTTCTCACAATAGACAACGGTGCTGTTATCTTCTTCCCCATAATATGTCCAAGAGAATGCGGCGGTTCCGAGGCGTCCTTTTTCAGTTGCCAAGCTGCATACCAGGTTGTCGCATACTTCAATCGGTTCCCCGTTCTCGTCTACTTTATGCAGTGCTCCTTGAAAGGCACTCACTTGGACGATTTCGTCGTCCAGCAAGTAATGCAGCAAATCGATTTTGTGGATGCCAAGATCGCCTCCGACGCCAAATCCAGATCGCTCTTTTTTGAAAAACCATGTCGATTTGGTCTTGTTGATGCCCCAGGCTTCCGGACCTGAATGTCCGAATGCTGTACGGAACGTCAGCACCTTTCCAAGTTCTCCGCTCGCAATGATTTCCCTGGCTTTCTGATGCGCGCGCGTAAATCGCTGGTTATGGTCCACCATCAGCTTTTTACCGGATTTTTTCTGAGCCGCCAGAATTTCTCTGGCGTATTCCACCGTCAATGAAATCGGTTTTTCACATAGCACATGCTTGCCGCTCAAGAGTGCCTGGGTAGAAAACAAATGGTGATGCTCATTCGACGAACAATCGCTGATGGCTGCAATATCCGGATCTGCAAATAATTCATCGACAGTTTGAGCGACAGTACCCCCAAACAGTTCCACCAGCGCTTCTGAACGATCAAGGTTCCGGTCGTAAAAAACGATTTCATCGACATATGGATTTGCTGAATATTCCGGTGCATGGCGCATTTTTGTAATAGATCCGCACCCGATAATGCCTACCTTGATGCCCATACCATCTCCCCCTATTCTCTTTTTTGGAATACAACTGCAATGATGATAATCAATCCTTTCACGAATCCTTGAAGGTGAGG
>JASLAI010000382.1 GCA_030147225.1 Planococcus sp. (in: firmicutes)
CAAAGAAATACGGGAAAGGTGATGTGAACAGCTTTTATCTGGTTATTTTCAATCAAACATGTTCAAGTCTTCGCGTTCCATATGGATGGCGACCCGGGTTCCCTGGCCTGGTTGCGAATTGATTGCCAGCTGATGGCCAAGGCGCTGGCAGATTTTCTTGCTGAGAAACAAGCCGAGACCCGTAGATTTCTCGTGAAGGCGGCCATTCATGCCTGAATAGCCTTTGTTGAAAATTTTCGGCAGATCTTCGGAACGTATGCCGATGCCGGTGTCTTCGATGACCAGAGTTTCCGGATTTTTTGAATCCCGGTAAATCGAAATGGTGCCTGCTGGCGTATATTTCAGGCTGTTCGACAAAATCTGCTCCAGCAGGTTCTGGAGCCATTTACCGTCGGACAGCACCTGCATATCGAGAGGCTGATAATCGAGCTTAATGCCTTTGTAGATAAACAGAATGGAATATTTCTTGACCACTTTTTTGATAAGTTCGTCCACATCGACCATAGACAAATCCAACTCCGCACCAGGTTCTTCAAGCTTGATGTAATTGAGAGCCATATGTGTATAATCCTCGAGCCTGACCAATTCCTGAGAAACCTGTTTTGCTTCTTTTGCCTGAGAACTTTGGGTTAACAGGCTGATAGCGGAAATCGGCGTCTTGATTTGATGCAGCCAAAGAGTAAAGTAATCCAACTGATCGGTTTGCCGCTCAGCATGAAAATTTTCAGATTCCCGCAGCTGTTCGAGCAATGCTTGCATTTTTTCTATGTACAGCTGGTCAGCCGGATCCGCGGTTTGCTGAACCTCTTCCAGGTTTGATGCATTCACCAGTTGCAAGTTATTGATCAGCTTGTAGCGCTTAGCATAATAGAAGTAATGAATAAGCAAATATATCAATAGCAAGAATGCCGATACCTGCAAACTGTAGAAAAATAAAGTCAGCGGCAATCTATTCAGTACGTATACCGTGCCAAAAATGGCAACCATGCCCAGAAACAGAAACAACTGCGGCCGAACAGATAATAGAAAACTTTTCAGCAGAGCGCCGGTAGATTCTTTACGCATGGGCAGCCTCCTTGTTCAATGCATAGCCAACGTTCTTTTTGGTCACGATAAAATCTTCCAGTCCAGCTTTCGCCAGTTTCTTGCGCAGCCTGGCAATATTGACAGCTAAGGTATTGTCATCAATGAATGACTCGTCTTCCCATAACTTGACCATCATTTCTTCTCTCGTCACATAATTGCCTTTTTGAAGAAACAGAAGCTCCATAATTCTCAGTTCTGTCCGCGTCAAATCTACTTCTTGATCGCCTGTATATAATTTCGATTCACCTGGTTTTAACAGCGCCCGGTTAAAACTCAGAAAATTATCCGATTCTTTAAAGTCATAAGTCCTTCTGAGAAGAGCCTGTGTTTTTGCAACTGCCACGGTCAAATCGAAGGGTTTGGGAATAAAATCGTCCGCCCCCATCTGGATGGCCATGACGATATCCATATTTTCATTGCGTGAGGAAATAAAAATGATGGGTACTTGTGAAAACTTCCGGATTTCCTGGCACCAATAATAGCCATTAAAGGACGGCAACTGAATATCCAGCAACACCAATTGAGGCGCTTTGGTTTTGAATTCTTCCAGCACACGGTTAAAATCATCTACCAAAAAAGCTTCATAATTCCACTTTTCCAGCTCTTCTTTCAATATGCCGGCAATCGTCAAGTCGTCTTCCACGATCATGATTTTGAACATGTGATCATTCCAATCTTGTCTCTATAGTGTACAGATAAAATCATCAATCGAACCTAAATTAGCTGAAATAAACAAGTTCAGCTTCCTAAAAAAATCTGCACTTATCCTATCTCTTCCCAGTTTAGCGAAGTTTCTTTCAGTCCACCATCAAAAACAAACCGCCTTTGATTGTGGGAACAGTCACACAATCAAAGGCGGTTAACTAATGCAGACTTATTTTTGGGTTTTCGTATATTCATGATAGCCTTGCTTGAAAAACCCATACCATTCGTCGATTTCAGCCTGCGGTGCCGCATTTAAGGCTTCCAGCACTTCTTTCCCGAATTCCAGAAATGCCGTGCCGTTAGCGGTGATGATTTGTCCGCTCCGAACAGCCTGCTGATGGAGATAACCGGTTTCATTGCTGTAGCGGTCACCTGCTGTTTCCTTCAAGTCTTCGAGGTAATTGCTGGTGTGCTCAATGTCATTGAACAGTCCATTGCGGCCCAAGAACACAGTCGCATCGCATATTGCACCTATTACTGCTTTTTTCTCCAAAGCTCTATCAATCAATTCCATGACCCGTTTGCTTTCTTCTTGTCGCCAGGAATTTCCCCCAATTAAAATCAAGCCGGCAAAGTCCGCTGGTGCGTCATCCATCCCATAATCCGGCAGCACCGTAAATCCTCCAATCGATTTGATTGGCTCTTTTGTCAAGGACACTGTCTTTACATCGAATTTCTGTCCCTGCCCTTCCGGCTCTTCATTCAGCGCAGCCGCTAAAGAGGCAGCTTCCCAATCTGCATAATCGTTCAATAGCACAAACAAAACCTTTTGGTTGCCCATCTCCCCGCCTCCTTTCGTTTGAACATTCACTCTTTTCTTAGTTGGATTATAGCACATAGAAATCGCCGCCACAGTCATCGAATTCCATAAACAGCAAAGACATGTTCGAAGGTTAAAGGGGGTATACTGAAAGTAAATCCTAATGAAAAAGAGGAGATTCCATGATGAACAAAAAAGAACTAACTCATGCCGGATGGCATTTGGATAACAGCTACTCTCGTCTACCGGAGTTGTTTTACAGAAAAATCACCGTCAATCCGGTGCGTTCACCAAAATTAGTTATTTTCAATGAAGCATTGGCAGAAACCCTTGGTTTGGATTCAGAAGAATTGAAAAGTGAAAATGGAATGGCCATCCTTGCCGGAAATCAGGTTCCAGAAGCTAGTGTGCCGCTCGCTCAAGCATACGCTGGGCATCAATTTGGAAACTTCACCATGCTTGGCGATGGACGGGCATTATTAATTGGAGAACAAATGACTCCTGATGGAAAGCTTCTGGATATCCAATTGAAAGGATCGGGTAGAACTCCCTACTCCCGCGGCGGCGATGGACGGGCAGCTTTAAGGCCCATGCTCCGCGAGTATCTCATTAGTGAAGCGATGAACGGACTGGGCATTCCAACTACGCGCAGCCTCGCTGTTGTTGAAACCGGCGAAACGGTCCGCCGTGAAACAGCGCTGCCTGGAGCCGTCATGACGCGCGTTGCTGACAGCCACCTGCGCGTCGGCACATTCCAATATGCAGCTCGATTCGGTACGAAAGAAGATTTAAAGGCATTGGCAGACTATGCGCTGGAGCGTCATTTCCCTTACGTCCAAGATGTGCCGAACCGCTATTTGGCGCTGTTTCAGGAAGTCATTAAGCGGCAATCAGCGCTGATTGCTAAATGGCAGCTAGCTGGATTTATCCATGGCGTCATGAATACCGACAATATGGCAATCAGCGGCGAAACGATCGATTACGGACCATGCGCCTTCATGGACAGCTTTGATCCGAAAACCGTCTTTAGCTCGATTGACGTTCAAGGACGTTACGCTTATGGCAACCAGCCAATGATCGCTGGTTGGAACTTGGCACGCTTTGCAGAAAGCCTGCTTCCTTTGCTGCACGATACACCAGAAGAAGCGGTCAGCATGGCACAGGAAGAACTGACTCAGTACGTCGAACAGTTCCAAAATCACTGGCTTTCCGGCATGCGCAGCAAACTCGGTCTCTTTAATGAAGAAGCAGAGGATGCTGCTTTGGTGGAAGAACTGCTAAACTTGATGCACAAACACGATGCCGATTACACCAATACGTTCCGTGCACTGACTTTTGATAAACTGCAAGGCAGCGAATTAGTTGAAGCGCCGGAATTTAAAGAATGGCATAAATCGTGGCAGGCGCGCCTTGAACGGCAGAAAAACACGCCTGAAGCTAGCC
>JASLAI010000004.1 GCA_030147225.1 Planococcus sp. (in: firmicutes)
CAGGAATCGGCAGCAAAGCGTGGGCAATACGAGGTCCCAAATCACGTGCCGGATTGATGGCATATCCCGTAGCACCACCGAGCGACATACCAATGGCAATGATCAATGCGCCGACAATCAACGGGTTCAAGCCTTCCGTGAATTGGTTAGCCCCGATGAATAATAGGCCCATCACGAGAACGGCAGTCCCGATGATTTCACTCACCAAATTCGAGAACGGACTACGCACAGCAGGTATGGTCGAGAACACGGCTAGTTTTGCCTCTTGATCTTCTGTTCTTCTCCAATGCGCCAAATAATTCAAAAAGACGATACCCGCTCCGATTATAGCTCCGATCATTTGGGCTAGAATGTATAGCGGAACCTTGGCCCATGGAAATTCACCGACTGATGCAAGCCCCAATGTGACCGCAGGATTGACATGGGCTCCTGAAAAACTGCCGACTGCGTAAACGGCCATGGTAACGGCAAGTCCCCAAGCAATAGTGATGACAATCCACCCGCTGCCTTCCGCCTTGGAATCTTTCAAGACGACTCCTGCCACTACACCGCCACCGAAAATAATCAGGATCATGGTACCAATCAATTCTGCTAAAAACTCCGACATCGATAATCACTCCTTTTCTTTTTTAAAGTAAAAACCGTGTAAACGGCCAATAAAAAAATTCGCACTCAATGAAAGTCCTCCTTGGTAGAAGTACTCATTGATGTGCGAATCTCTAGGTCTCCAACACAGCTCTTAACTTGTTATCTATAAGTTATACTTAAAAGAAAGCGCTGTCAATAACATTTTTAGAATTTTCAGGAAAGTGGACGCGAACCTTTTTTGAACATTTTTTTAAGCTTCTCCTGTTTTAGACTTTTTTCTGTATGAATTGCTCCTTGCAGAAATGCGTTTTACCGCTGGAAATACAGGAGGTTTATTGTATAATTTGAATCTCATTTGATGCAGAAACGCTATTTCAGTAAAGGAAACTCTCACTCATTGGCCTCCGCATTATACCCAAATCCCAAAACTACTCCTCGAAAATTTTCATTTGTTTCCTATAAATTTAAGAGAAAAAGGTTTAGAAAAATAATATTAGGGAAAGAAATGGCAACTGCTTTATTCTATTGAATAAATAACCAAATGTTTCTTATAATTAAAAACGTTCTCTCTTGTCATTAGTATCTTATAACAGTAAGAGGGTAATCCGGATGGCCGTCCGGATTTTATTTTGGGCAATAATAAAACAGAAAACAGGGGGAATACTCTTTGAAGTTACGGACATTGCTTTCTTTGTCAATTTTGGGCATATTAACCGTTTTGATACTGGCGGGCTGTGTCAGCAGCAATGCAGCCGGGGGCAACGGACAATCGACTACATTGCGGCTTGCGCATAGTTTGGCTGAAGATCATCCGATTCATCAGTCGATAACACAATTCGCTGACCTGACAAGTGAAAATGCCGGTGGCGCTATTGAAATCGAAGTGTACCCAAACGGACAATTGGGACAGGAGCGCGGCACAATCGAGATGGTCAAATTCGGAATAATCGATATGGCAAAAGTCAGCGCGGGTGGACTGGAATCGTTCAGCAGCAGCTATTCAATTTTTTCACTTCCCTATGTGTTCCAAAGCAAAGAGCATTATTACGAAGTGATGAATAACAGCGAAGCCGTTCAAGAAATATTCGAAAGCACGAGAGACGATGGATTTATCGTTATCAACTGGTATGACGGCGGTCAGCGCAGCATTTATACCGCTGACAAAAAAGTAGCATCTCCGGCTGATATGAATGGCATGAAAATCCGTGTCCAGGAAAGCCAGACTTCTATAGCTATGATTGAAGCAATGGGCGGAGCTCCGACACCGATGTCATTCGGCGAAGTGTATACGTCACTTCAGCAAGGCGTCATCGACGGGGCGGAAAGTAATGAAACTGCCCTTACAAACAGTAAGCACGGCGAAGTATCGAAAGCCTACACCTATACAGAACACCAATATGTACCGGATTTGCTGATTATCAGCACTGAAACCTGGGACAGTTTGTCGACAGAACAGCAACAAGCATTGAGAGAGGCTGCAGCTGTATCTTCTGAAAGCCATATTGATGTATGGGCAGAAGCAATCGATAAAGCGATTACGGCAGCAAAAGAAATGGGTGTCACATTCTACGAAATCGATAAGCAGCCATTTATCGACGCAGCTGTACCGCTTCATGAATCTTATCAGGCTGAAAACGCTGATTACGAACGATATTTCAAAGATTTCCAAAGCTACGCCAATTAATAATCGTTAAAAGACAGGTCTGCCCTTGGCAATCAATTATTGCGCATTGCATGCAGGGCCTGTCCTTTTCGTGATAAAAAAGGAGAAAAGTCGATGAGAAAAATAGTTGACCGAATCACGGCAATCCTGACCTGTTCCTTGATGATTGCCATGGTGCTGGCCGCCTGCTGGCAAGTTTTCACTCGGTTCGTGCTGAATGCCCCCAGTACCGTCACCGAAGAATTTCTGCGCTACTCGCTGGTCTGGCTGACCATGCTCGGAGCTGCCTATACATATGGATTGAAAAAGCATTTGGCGATCGTTTTTTTCGCAAGGAAAATGCCGCAAAAAATCCAGCGTCACCTTGATTTTGTGGTAGAGATAATCGTCCTTGCATTCATTTTGATCGTCCTCTTGTTCGGCGGCTCACAAACATACCGGAGTGCCATGGGCCAAATATCGTCAGCCTTGAGTATGCCGATGCAGTACTTATACTTAAGCGTGGTAGTCGCAGGTGTACTTTTTACTTTTTATGCCTTCATTCACATCTTCGAGAATATCAATAAGAACAAACAGACTGATATCCACTTGAAAAGTTAGAGACCAGAGAAACTACTAGAGCGGGGAGAGAAATTGTATGGCATTACAGGCAGGACTTGTTCTCGCAGCGGTTTTTACACTGCTGCTGATTCTTAGTGTACCGATTTCATTCAGTATCGTCATTGCATCGCTGGTCACCGCCTTGTTGGTGCTGCCGCCGGATTTGGCGGTTTTTATGGCCAGTCAGACATTGGTGACCGGACTCGACAGCTTTACGCTGCTTGCAGTTCCTTTCTTTATATTGGCCGGAATTCTCATGAACAACGGCGGTATCGCTGAACGGCTCGTCAATTTCGCAAAAGTCCTTGTCGGCAGAGCACCTGGGGCATTGGCACATACGAATATTCTGGGCAATACGCTGTTCGGCTCACTTTCCGGCTCTGCTGTCGCTGCGGCGGCGGCTGTTGGCGGTGTCCTCGGCCCGCTGCAGAAAAAAGACGGCTATGATCCGAGATACTCAGCGGCGGTAAACATCGCTTCCGCTCCCATCGGGCTGATTGTCCCGCCGAGTGGAACCCTGATCATCTACTCACTGGTGAGCGGTGGAACTTCTGTCGCAGCCTTGTTCATCGCCGGATATCTTCCGGGAATCCTGTGGGCGATTGCTTGTATGATTGTGGCTTATATCATCGCCAAACGCCGGAATTATCCAGTCACGGAACGCGTCTCTTTGAAAGTCGCATTTAAGACATTCATCGAAACGATTCCGAGTCTGATGCTCATCGTCATTGTCATCGGCGGAATCCTGACAGGGATTTTTACAGCGACTGAAGCGGCAGCCGTCGCCGTCGCTTACACATTCCTGCTGACGATCGCTTACCGGACCGTAAAAATAAAGGAATTCCCCAAGGTCATCATGGAAGCGGTAGAGCTCACTTCCATCGTCATGATGCTAGTCGCTGCTTACGCGGTCATGTCCTGGGTCATGGCGTTCACCGGTATCCCGGGAGCCATCAGTGAATTCATCTTGGGCATCTCCGATAATCCGATTATCCTGTTGTTGCTCTTGAACGTATTCCTGCTTCTTATCGGAACTTTCATGGACATCACACCGGCAGTCTTGATCTTCACGCCGATTTTCCTGCCGATCGTCACAGGCTTCGGTATGGATCCGGTCCATTTCGGCATCATGCTGGTAATGAACTTGAGCATCGGCACTATTACACCGCCGGTTGGCAATGCCTTGTTCGTCGGTTCCAGTGTTGCCAGACTGAATATGGAAGAAGTCACGAAACCGTTGCTTCCGTTTTATGCAGTCATTATCCTGGTACTGATGCTGGTAACTTACATTCCGGCGATCAGCTTAATGCTGCCGAACCTGCTGATAGACTAACTTAGAAAAATGAATCCACAAAGAAACGGCCCGCTCT
>JASLAI010000047.1 GCA_030147225.1 Planococcus sp. (in: firmicutes)
AAGTCAGCAAACACCTAACACGGCTATGGAATTTACGAAAATTGTCCATGACATGAAAGAAATTCCAGCAGGCGTCTACAATTTGGTAATGGGTACAGGCTCCGAAATTGGCAATGCACTTGCTTCACACGAAAAAGTACAGTTGGTCACTATGACAGGCAGTCTCCCGGCAGGTACAAAAGTTATGGAAGCTGCTGCGAAGAATATTACCAAAGTCAATTTAGAACTGGGCGGCAAGGCTCCAGCGATCGTCACTCAAAACGCAGACCTCGACTTGGCGGCTGAAGCGATCGCCACTTCCCGTTTAGCAAATAACGGACAAGCTTGCACAAACGCTGAACGGGTTTATGTCCATGACAGCGTAGCGGAAGAATTCACGAAAAAGCTCACCGCTGTTTTTGAATCAAAAACATTGGGAGATCCGCGCCAGGACAAACAGGCAGATATGGGGCCGCTTGTCAGCCAAGAACGTCTTGATACAGTTCATGATATGGTCACGCAGGCAGTGTCAGAAGGCGCAACCGTTGCAACCGGCGGCGAACGGGACAGCAGCCGTTCCGGCTTTTTCTACAAACCTACCCTGCTGACAAATGTAAATCATGACTCCGCGATTATTCGGGATGAAATTTTTGGCCCTGTATTGCCGGTGACGACTTATAGCACCTTGCAGGAGGCGATTGAAAAGGCCAATGACACAGAATACGGCCTGTCATCTGCCGTCTACACAAACGACTTAAATGAAGCCATGCAGGTCGTCAATGAAATGAAATTCGGTGAAACTTACGTGAATCGCGAAAACTTTGAAGCGATTCAAGGCTATCATGCCGGTATGCGCAAGTCAGGACTTGGCGGAGCAGATGGCAAACACGGAATGGAAGATTTCCTGGTTACGCAAGTTGTCTATATGCAATATAAGAACGGCAACTAACTGAACGTAAAACACTCGCTCATAAAACTGAGCGAGTGTTTTTTTGCAGTTGCCCAAAATATTGGAGGGAACCCCATAGAAAAGCGGCTGAGAGGTCTCAGCCGCTTTCATCTTTTTTATTTTCCAACCATATTTTCCGGTTTAACCCATTCGTCAAACTGATCAGCAGTCAAATGTCCGCTGTTTACAGCTGATTCTTTCAGAGTTGTACCGTCTTTATGTGCTTGTTTGGCAATTGCTGCCGCTTTTTCATATCCGATATGTGGATTTAAGGCTGTAACAAGCATCAATGAATTGCTGACATGATTTTGGATAACGTCCAGATTGGCTTCAATGCCAACTGCACAATGATCATTGAAGCTGATTAGGCTGTCTGTCAAAAGACGAACAGACTGCAGGAAATTGTATGCGATCACTGGCTTGAACACATTCAATTCGAAGTTCCCTTGGCTTGCCGAGAAGCCGATCGTTGCGTCATTGCCCATTACTTGAGCCGCTACCATCGTCAATGCTTCACTTTGAGTCGGGTTTACTTTTCCAGGCATGATCGAGCTTCCCGGTTCGTTTGCAGGAATTGTGATTTCACCGATTCCGCTTCGAGGGCCGCTTGCCAACCAGCGTACATCGTTCGCAATTTTCATTGCATCTGCTGCAAGTGCCTTGATGGCACCATGTGTATAAACCATTTCGTCGTGGCTCGTCAGTGCATGGAATTTGTTTTCAGCAGAAGTGAAAGAAGTTCCAACTGCTTCACTAATGAATTCAGCAACAGAAGGTCCGAAAGTCGGATCGGCATTGATGCCTGTTCCTACTGCAGTACCTCCGATTGCCAATTCACGCATATGTTCAACGCTTTCGCGAATCATACGCTCACACTTTTCAAGCATATGTCTCCAGCCGCTGATTTCCTGGCCAAGTGTCAAAGGTGTCGCATCCTGCAAGTGCGTGCGTCCAATTTTGATGACATCATCGAATTGCTGAGCCTTTTCATCCAATGTTGCCTTCAGCTTTTGAACAGCAGGAACCAGGTTTTCAGTAACTGCCAAAACTCCCGCCACATGCATCGCTGTAGGATATGTATCATTGGAGCTTTGGGACATATTCACATCGTCGTTCGGATGAAGTTTTTCGTCGGAATTTTGTTCTGCCAATAGTTCATTGCCGCGGCGCGCCAGAACTTCGTTCATATTCAAATTATATTGTGTACCACTTCCCGTCTGCCAAACAACTAACGGGAAATGATCATTCCATTTCCCCTCAATTACTTCATTCGCTGCAAGTTCAACAGCCTTCATTTTCGCTTCAGACAATTTCCCCAGTTTATGGTTTGCTTTAGCTGTCGCTTTTTTCAGTTGGGCAAAGGCCATGACAACTTCATGCGGCATACGTTCCGTGCCGATTTCAAAGTTTTGTACGCTGCGCTGAGTTTGTGCGCCCCACATTTTATCCGCTTCAACTTGAATTTCACCGATGGTATCTTTTTCTGTCCGATACTGCATTCCATCCACTCCAATTCTGCTATTTATGTCTACTTCTTCTCTATTATAACCATATTTGACCGCAAAAGAGCGACCTTTGCAGTTAAAAATCGCCAGCTCTGCTGCTGAAAAATTCTTCTATTATCGCCTCGTCAGAATGCGGAATATATTCTCCTTTGACGATTTGCGCACCGTTGATCGACCCGCTGGAAAGCAGGATCAGATCATCTGGACCACTTTCCTGCAAGGCTGCCAGAACCGCTTCACGCCTAGAAGTGGCGGTTACCACCTGTTGCTTGTAAGGGACTGTAAAACCTTTCAACACCGCATCAATTACAGTGTCAGGTTCATTGTCTCCCGGATGATCAACAGTGACCACAAGAACGTCGGCTTTCCCTTCAGCTGCTTTTGCCATTTTCGGCATTTTCGAGAAATCCCTTATTCCGATTCCTGCGATGAGTGCAATCAAACGCTTGTGTGATAGTTTTTTCACCTCGTGCAAGACGGCCGACAAAGCCACCGGTGTATGAGCATAGTCCAGGATGACTTTTCGATTTTGCGGACCACGGATCACTTGAAAGCGCCCCTCGACCTGAGACATTTTCGGCAGGACGGCCAAGATAGCTTTAATCTCCACACCTGACAAAAGAGCCGCACCAATCGCCGCTGTCAAATTAGCCGCATTGTATTCGCCGTAAAGCGGCACATGAACTGGCCAACGCTTTCCTTGGTAGCACAAATCAAACTTCAGTCCGGTATCGGAAGATTCGCAGGCCGTCCAAATCAAATCGGCTCCAGAATTCAGTTGGCTGCTATATGTCAAATAAGGATAGCTGATAACTTCCAAAATCTCTTCAGCCATTCCCTCATCATCAATATTGACTACAGTCGCTTTGGCCTGTTTGAACAATAATAATTTGGATTGAAGGTAGTGTTCGAATGTTTTATGGTATTCCAGATGCTCTTCTGAAATGTTGGTGTGGATTGCCACATCAAAGTGGATGCCTTCGACTCTTTTTTGATCTAAGGCAATAGAAGAAACTTCCATGGACACTGCACGATCATCTTCTGTTACAAATTTCTCAAAAATCTTATGGATGTCAGACGAAATCGGAGTCGTAGGTGTGCTCTTGTAGAAGGGGATCTTGCCATTTGCTCCTAATATTCCTGTAGTCCCAATAAATCCGCAGGAAATACCGAGCAGATTGAACAAATCATAGACATATGTAGCTGTTGTTGTTTTTCCATTAGTTCCAGTGACCCCCACTTTGATTAACTTTTCCTGTGGTGAGCGGTAAAAGAAATCGGACATATAGGCGAGAGCCGTGCGGACATTTGCTACTAAAACAAATGAAAGATTCGGATGCTGTACTGCGTATTCAGTCATTATATTTTCGTTAGATCCGACTATTGTTGTGGCTCCATTCACAATAGCTTCGCTGATATACAGATGTCCATCGGTAGAATCACCGGGCACACAAAAGAACGCGCACCCTTTGACTGCCTGCGTTGAATTATACTCAATTGAGCTGACTTCTGATTTTTCAGGTCCAAATTGCTTGATGACAGGGAAAGAAGGGATGCTGGTAAGTCGTATCTCCATTAAAAGGCTCCTTAGGGGAAAAAAATATGTCAAATACCTATAGTTTCACAGGAACATGTATCATTATTCTATCATTTTCACCTAACAGCGCAAACAAAATTAGTCGAATCAAGTCGAATTTTTCTGAAATGACGTGTTTTTCTGTACTTTTACAATACACAAAAAACCCTTGCTCAAACATACGAGTGAGCAAGGGAAGGCATTAGCAAATTAAATTCCAACTTTTTCAGTTGATTGGTTTTTTTCGGCTAGTTCATAACGCAATTGTTCAATAGTTTGGGCATACTCTGATTTCCCTGTCAGGTTCTCCAGCATTTCCCGAACATCAATTCCGGAGGATTCTTTTAGTGTTTCCTGTAAAGTCGACATCAGATTGGTGGCATACGAAGTGACTTTATTCGCCCCTCCACCTTCACCGCTCCCTGTATCCACGACTGTAATCTTGTCTATATTGGCAAGCGGGCTGGCAATTTCTCTTGCATATTCCGGCAACATCTTGACAATCATGTCGAGCGTTGCTGCTTGTCCATACATTTCAAACGCTTCAGCAATTTTTCGTTTTGCTTCCGCTTCTGCTAAACCACGCAAACGAATGATATCCGCTTCGGATTCCCCTTGAGCACGTTGGGAGTCTGCACGGGCCTGGCCATCCAGCCGGATTTTCTCTGCATCAGCCTTTGCCATCGCTTCAACCCGGTACTTCTGTGCATCGGCATCCGCCAACTGCTTGGATTTTTCTGCTTCTGCTGCCTGTTCAACTGAATAGCGGTCCGCGTCCGCTTTTTTCTTCACTTCAGAATCATATTGGCGTTCACGGCGCTGTATCTCTTTTTCTTCCAGTTCGATTTGTTTCTGGCGTTCGATAATCTGAATCTGCATTTCCTGCTCGACTACTTCCTGCTTGGCTTTTGCAGTTTCAAGCTCGTAAGCCTGATCGGCACGAGCTTTCGCAATATCCTGCTCGCGGCGGTACTCAGCCACTTTCAGCAAATTCTCTTTTTCTGCTTCAGCAATTTCTGTCGCACGTTCAATTTCAGCTCGCTGCGCATCTTTTCCTGCTTCTGCGCGCTTAATGCGCGTCTGCATTTCAGATTCTGCAGTGGATATATCAGCATCACGTTTCACTTGGGCGATTCTTGCTTTACCTAATGAATCCAAATAGCCGTTTTTGTCACGGACATCCTTGATCGTGAACGATACGATGATCAATCCCATCTTCGCCAGATCGTGCGAAGCGACACGCTGTACTTCCTGTGAGAACTTATCGCGATTTTTGTAGATTTCTTCTACTGTCATGGAACCCAGAATAGATCGAAGATGGCCTTCAAGTACTTCTTTGGCTTCGTTTTCCCTGTCTTCTTTTGACTTCCCTAAGAATTGCTCAGCAGCCGTGGCAATCTCTGATATGGATCCGCCGATTTTTATAATGGCCGTGCCGTC
>JASLAI010000066.1 GCA_030147225.1 Planococcus sp. (in: firmicutes)
ACGGAGTATGATAATGCTGCTTCAATTCGAGTATTGGAAAAAACAAATGAAGAAAACGCATGAGACGGCGGGAATGATTTATTGGGAAATGGCTGCACGTTAATCTGAAATGAATGGGTTAAAGAGATTGGGAGCAGCGCAGCAACCGGACTGATTGGGTTATCCATTCTATTCATTACCTTTGACTTTCTCTAAAGTCTGTCGAAAACCGCTCTTCAGTTGAAGAGCGGTTTTCTTTTTAATTTTACTTATTGTTATGTAATTGTTTCAGGACTTCATCAACATTTTCCCACTCATAAACTAACTCCTTTAATTTTACACCGCCAATTTCAAATTCGACGGCTTTTACTTTTTTTGCTCCATAGTATTCATAGAAATAACGTGTATTGTTTTCTTCCAGCACCTCTACAAATATTTTTTCGTACTTCAATTGCCTGAACCGCAGAAATAAATCTTTTAATAGCATCTTCCCAATTCCCTGCCCCTGGTACTCCTCCAGCAAATAAATAGAAGTCAAATCGCCAGAATTTTCTACAGTATTGGTTTTCCTTTTCGAAGCAGTACCGAAACCGATGATCTGTCCATTACTACTTTCAGCAACAACCACATAATCAGCATTTTCTGCAATGTTTCTCTTCCATAAATCTGTACGTTGTTCATACGATAAGGTGTTGAGAAATTCAACTGGCATGATGTGTTTATAAGTTGTTCGCCAACTGTCTACATGAACTTTTGCAATGCCCGAAGCATCATTTAGCTGTGCTCTTTTTATTCGCATTTCTTCACTCCTTTTTTAATTGGAAGAAACTTTTCAAATCCCTTAAAAGCTATAAACAGATAATAACATATTATTCCAATAAGATTCAGTTTGCCAATTTTATTAGGGCCAGGACTCAAGAAAAAGATTTAGGTTTTCTTCTTAAGTGACTCTGTAAATGACTTTGCTGTATATGTTAATGGCTTAGCTTGTATACTGAACTCACAACAAACAAAAGGAGTTGTATACATGAAAGTACATCATATACGCAATGCTACCTTACTAGTAGAATATGCCGGCAAAAAGTTTTTAATTGATCCATTTCTGTCGGAGAAAGGCACGTATCCGCCTTTTCCAAATTCAGCTAGGCAAGACCAAAAAAACCCTTTGGCAGATTTGCCGGTACCTATCGAAGATCTTATCGCTGTAGATGCAGTGATACTTACACATTTGCATCTAGATCATTGGGACGACGCAGCGAAAGAAGCATTGTCAAAAAACATCAAGGTATTTACACAAAACGAAGAAGACGCGAAAGAAGTGCAAAATGCGGGATTCACTAATTTAGAGGTCTTGAAGAAAGACACTGTTTTTGAGGGGATTCAATTGAGCAAAACGAAAGGGCAGCATGGAAAAGGCGAAATTCTGAAGCGCACAGGATTGGTATGCGGCGTTGTATTCAAGCATAAAGATGAAAAAATTCTTTACGTGGCTGGAGATACGGTTTGGTATGAAGAGATTCAGAAAGAGCTTGAGCTACATAAGCCTGATATTATTGTAGCAAACGCAGGTGATAATCAATTCCTGGAAGGCGGTTCGCTCGTCATGGGAAAAGAGGATGTGTATGCGATGCACAAAGCTGTTCCGAATGCGAAGATCATAACGGTTCATATGGAAGCAGTCAATCATTGGGCTTTATCCAGAGAAGAGTTAAAAACCTATGCGGATGAAAAAGGCATGTCTGATCATATACTGATTCCAAATGATGGTGAATCCTACTCGTTTTAAGGTAAATAATGCTATGAGTAAGAAAAAGCAGGCAGATTTGAATAGCTCAAATCTGCCTGCTTTTTTTGCTGTATTATTAGGCTCTAATATTTAAAAAGGAGCAGCGGAAAGTTTGGGCACTTGGTATAAGGTAACGAATTCTATTTTCTGCCCCCTAGTAAATCAAAAAGACCACCGGCTGCACTGCCTTCACCTTGCGAACGGCCAGTTGGATTTTGAGGAGCTGCCGCAAATACCCGGCTCGCCAAACGACTGAAAGGCATAGATTGGATCCAGACACTGCCAGGGCCGCGAAGTGTGGCAAAAAATAGACCTTCGCCGCCGAATAGAGCGGTTTTAATACCAGGAACACTTTCGATATTGTAATCGACGTCGCCTGTCATCGCAACTAGGCATCCGGTATCTACTCTCAGCACTTCACCTTTTTGAAGGTTTTTGCGATAAATGGTGCCCCCTGCATGAACAAATGCCAAACCATCGCCTTCAAGTTTCTGCATGATAAAGCCCTCTCCGCCAAAAAAGCCGGCCCCGAGTTTGCGTTGAAATTCAACGCCAATCGATACGCCTTTGGCTGCAGCGAGAAAAGAATCTTTTTGGCAAATGATTTTACCGTTCAACATGCTCAAGTCCATAGGAATGATTTTGCCGGGATACGGTGCTGCGAAGGAAACGTGACGCTTGCCGGACCCGTTATTGGTAAAAGCAGTCATGAACAGGCTCTCACCTGTAATGATCCGCTTTCCTGCACCCATCAGCTTGCCCATCAAGCCACTGCCACCCGTACTTTTAGAGCCATCACCAAAAATCGTCTCCATTGCAATGCCATCTTCCATCATCATCAATGCGCCAGCTTCTGCAATAACAGTTTCAGAAGGATCCAGCTCTACTTCGACAAATTGCATATCATCTCCGTGCAACTTAAAGTCGATTTCATGGTTATTCATCTTATTTCCTCCTCGGTCATTTGTAGTATTTGTTATATAATGGATACGTCTAAAAAAATAGAAAGTTCCACAATTTAAAGGCTATGAAAAAAAAAAAAGAAGGGCGATGGGAAGTATGAAGGCAGAAGATTGGATTACGCATTTGGACATGGCCGCACATCCGGAGGGCGGTTATTACAAACAATCATTCGTTTCACATGAGAAAGTCAATATGGCCACCCACTCAGCTGAACGGAATTTGTACACCAGCATCTATTTTTTGCTGCGCTCTCAGGATATTTCACATTTTCATCGGCTAAAATCAGATGAACTGTGGTATTTTCATGCAGGACATAGCCTAACAGTGCACATTCTGGATGCTGAAGGGAAGTATCGCGCTGAAAAATTAGGCTTGGATATTGAAGCAGGTGAACGGCCGCAGGTATTGGTAGAAAGAGGCAGTATTTTTGGCTCTTCCGTCGAGGCAGAAGAGACATTTTCATTAGTGGGCTGCATGGTTTCACCAGGTTTTGATTTCGAGGATTTTGAACTGCTGTTGCAAGATGAACTTTTGAAACGTTATCCGGACCAAGAACAAATTATCCGGAAGCTGGCTTACGAAAAAGTTCCCGGCGCTCTATCGAATTCGGAGGATAAATGCTAGAATTGCGGGAGACATATCGAAAAGGTGAGGTAAGCTAATGGGGAATTTTTTACTGATTTTAATTATTGCTGTTGCGATCTTTGTAGGAATTGCCTCTAAAAAATTCTACGATAAACCGTATATTGTGAATTTTGGCATCGCCGTGATGATGGCTTTATTGGTCATCCAGACTTTTCAAATGACGCCGATTGGCGGACTCGGCTATGCGGCAATCATTCTTTGTTCGATTGCCTTTGTATTTCAGCTGGTGCTGGGTATCAGAAGCCTGAAAACAGCATCTTAAATCCTTGAAAAGGCTCTTGATCATTGATCAAGAGCCTTTTATACAACCTTAACTAACTAAAGGCGATTGAGTGCGTCTGCGATATCATCCTCACCGGATATAATTTCAAAGGTCTTATTATAAACGTGCTCATTTTCAAGTGAGTGCAAGAGCACACGCGCCACATCTTCCCGTGGAATTTCACCGGAATCCAAATTTTCTGTCGCCAGGACTTTTCCAGTTCCGGGATCATTGGTCAGAAGGCCTGGCCGGATGATGGTATAGATTAATCCGCTGGCACGCAGAATGTTATCCGCGTGATGCTTAGCTACGTAATAATGTGCCATATCCTCTTTCCACATAGCGCGCTTATCAGCATTAATGGCACTGATCATGAGAAAGCGTTCTGTTCCCGTCTGTTCTGCGGCTTCAATGGTTTTTGCGGAACCGTCCAAATCAATCAACAAGGTCTTATCGGCACCGGTTCCGCCACCGCTTCCTGCTGTAAATACGACAGCATCACAGTCTTTCATAGCTTCAGCAATCTCTTCTACACTGCCTTCCAAGCTGGTTAAAACCGATTCTACTCCTAAGCTGTTGAAAAAACTGATTTGCTCTTCTTTCCGAATCATCGCTTTCGGTGTATGGTCTTCGCTGTCTGCCAGCATTTTTACGAAATGCCGCCCGATTTGTCCATTTGCTCCAACTACCAATACTTTCATTCAGATCAGCCCTTCCGCTAAATTTCTTTCTTTTATTATACCTCGGAAAGCTGATTCAACCAAAGCTCTCCTTTGTTTTTTCTGAAAAATGACAATTAGATGAAAAGGGGACTATATTCTCAAGTCAAGTTTAGTATAATGGTAGATATCTTAACGATTGACTGCAATTGATTTTAGGAGGAACAACATGGACCCGATAACAGATACAAAGACGATGAATCTAAAAGAAACAACTCTTAAGAGGGAGACACCGCCTGATTTTTCTCAGTTTAAAGGGGAACGATTAGATAAGGAACCAAGCCGTTTTCTTGAAATGCTTGGATATGCGGTGTGGTTCTTTGCAGGAGCCGGCGTTTTGATGGCCATGATTTTTTCGTTATTTTATTTTGTTTGAACCTAAAAGGGGGACTATTGAATGATTCGTTATCCTGCTACTACCTTTACCACAATGGGTATTACCGCACCGTCTTCAGGAGTTGGTCCTGAGCAGCACAGCCTTTTGGAACAAGCGATTGCTCGTCAGCAAGAGAAAGGCTTTAAGGTAGTGACCGGCGATACCGCCTGGACGCAGGAGTTTGCAAAATCAGCACCTGCCAAAAAACGCGCGGATGAGTTCATGAATATGATGAACAATGCTGACATTGATTTTATCTTCCCTCCATGGGGTGGGGAATTGCTGATTGAAATACTGGAATATCTGGATTTTTCAAAAATGCAGTCTAAATGGGTACTCGGGTATTCGGACCTTAGCTTACTGTTGCTGGCAATTACGTTGAAAACCGGAATAGCTACGGCACATGGCACCAACATTGTGGATTTGCGCGGTGAGGCAAATGATGAAACAACGGGGCGCTGGTTATCAGTGCTGAAAACTGGAAAAGGTGAAACGGTTGCCCAAAGCTCCTCGAAGTATTATCAAAAACAATGGAATCATGCTGAACCGTCGACAGTGGTCTTTCATTTAACGGAATCCACTATGTGGAAGACGGTTTCTGGAAGTGCTGAAACATTCTCAGGGCGGCTGTTGGGCGGGTGTATCGACGTTATCCGCCACTTGATCGGCACACCGTACGGAGAGGTTAAAAAGTTTAGAAATGAACACATTCCAGGGGAATCAGTTATCTGGTACTTGGAGAATTGTGAAATGTCTGTTGCCGATTTAAAACGCTCACTGACGGGCATGAAATACGCAGGCTGGTTTGAGAATTGCGCCGGCATTTTATTTGGCAGAAGTGCAGCGAATGAGCCGGTGGAAGGATATACTGTAGAGATGATGTATCAGGATCTAGCAGAAGAGTTAGGTCTGCCGATTGCCTATGACATTGATCTAGGGCACGTTCCTCCTCAAATCACCTTCGTTAACGGAGCGTATGCAGAGATTCAGGTTGTTGAGGGCAAGGGAACGGTCACTCAGGAATTCAGATAAGAGGGATGGATGGTCATGGAGATTCGGAAGCTTGAAGTTCAAGACGCACAGGCCTATTATGATTTGCGTATCGAAGCATTAAAGAACAGCCCAGATGCTTTCAGTACGAGACTGGAAGATGCGCTTCAACGGCCAGTCGAAAAAACTGAAGAAAATCTAGCTTTGGAGAACGCTGCCACTTTTGGTGCTTTTATAGATGGAATGTTGTGCGGAAATGTAACTCTGCTCCGCAACGAAGTGCCAAAAATGAATCATCGAGCATCGGTTTTGGCTGTATATGTCACGCCTGAAAAAAGAGGCAACGGAATCGCCTCGCGGCTGATGCAGGAACTTCTTCATTATGCCCTAAACTGGGAGGGGCTGGAGAGGCTGGACTTAATGGTCGCCAGTAACAATCTGCCGGCAATTGCTTTATATGAACGGCTGGATTTTGAGAAATACGGAACTGAAATATGGGCGATGAAAACCCCGGAAAAATATATCGACGAAGATTTGATGGTGAAATTCATCTAGCAGCATTGAAGACTCGGCTAAAAAGAAAAGGTGTATTGGATGGATCCAATACACCTTTTGCTATTCATTCAATTTATAAAGTTTGTCATCATCGTCTGCCGGTGTGCCTCGTCCGTCCGTATTATTGCTGATGAAATAAAGTGAATCTCCATCCGAGTATACATCCCTTACTCGACCAAAGCCTTCAATCGAATCCGTCACTTCGGCGTTATCGAGATTCAAAACTTTAATCGCTGTTCCTCCGAGTGCGGCTACATAAAGAGAATCGTCATGTGTCGCTATTCCGCTCGGTGCCCACGTTTCATCAGATCCTGTAGTGTAGAAAGGGGATTCCATGCCTTCTTCAGACTCAGTGCCTTCGATAATTGGCCAGCCATAATTCATGCCTTCTTCGATAATATTGATTTCATCATTTGCGGACTGCCCATGCTCAGAAGCGTACATGGTGTCATCGTCCCAAGCGATGCCTTGAGGATTGCGGTGGCCGTGCGAATAGATTTCAAATTCATTGGAAGCGTTGAGTTTAAGAATTTTGCCGTTGACAGAACCTAAATCCTGAGCAAGATCTGGAGTTGAGGCATCGCCGATCGTCGCGAAAAGGGTGCCGTCAGCATCCAATTCCAGTCGGCCGCCGTGGTGGACATTGCCAGTTGGAATTCCCTCAAGCAGCACTTCGTTTTCTTGCCATTGCCCGTCTTTCAAAAGCAAAGTGATAATCTTATTGTAGTCTTGGCCATCGCGTTCATAGACATAATATCCATAAGCTTCCTGACTTTCTTCAAAGTCTTGCTTTAAAACAAAGCCTAAAAATCCTGCTTCAGCGGCATCAGAGACAGAATCGGTGAAGTTGACTTCTTGTCGCACCAAGCCACCATCTGCGTTTATATAGGCAACAGTGCCCGGCCGTTCCGAGATGTAGAATTCATCACCAATCTTATTAATTGCCCAGGGAGTTTCAAGTCCTGTGGCGATTTCTTCGAAAGGTGCAGTCGCTTCTTCCGGATTTGGTGCAGCATTGTTGCATCCCGCAAGCAGCAAAAGAGAAAGTGAGGGTGCTAGAATTTTTCTCAAAAAAGATACCTCCTTTTTTTCCATCATAATTGAATAATTCACAGATAGGAAATAATAGTATGAGGGAGGTGATTCCATGCCATTATTAAAAGACGTAAAAGAACAAGAAGAAATCCGGAAAAAACAGAATCTCATTCGCATCATTACGTGGGTCATTGTCGCCATTGTTCTGGTGCTGGTTTGGTATTTTACAAGATAAAAGAAACATCTTCAGTTGACGCTGTAAAAAAAGACCATAAACAGCTCGAATCGTTCGAGGCTGCCTACAGTCATCTTAGGATGGCTTTTTTTTCGTCTGGATAATTTCGGAAATAACAAATCCTAGCGTTATCCCTAACATGACATTGATAAGCAAAGGACTTAAAAACTGGTCACGGAAAATTGTCGCTACTGTCAGTATGTAAAACACTGCTTGTGTGATTTTGGCAATGGGGGGTATGGCGTCTTTAGGATAGCGCATACGAGCCAGCTGGAACATCAGGAAAGCCAGCAGCAAAACCAGGTAATGTGGCCACGAAAAGGAGGCGACCGTATTATTGATGACCGCAAAAACCACCAGCGGTACAAAATAGAACAAAAGCGATTTCAAGATTAAAGCCTCTTTTCAACTTATTTTTTCGTGTTGTTTTGCTGTTTGCGTCCAACCAGTAAATACAGGTTATAGATGGAGAAGATGACTGCAACGGTGACGATAACGACCGAAACTACAGGATAAACAGAAACGCCATTTTGCATCATGTCAATAATTCGGGTGTAGACAATCCATGGTCCGATGACCAAAATAAAGATATCGAGTGCAGTACCAAGTTTAGTTCTCATAAGGTTCCTCCAATGATAGATAATACCTTAATCTTATCAGACTTTGGCTCTGACGTGTGCATAGAAACCAAAACAGCCGACCAAAAAGTAAGGTCGGCTGTTTTGATTACAAATTACTTATGCGCACGAAGCTCGGTTCTTGCTAAAGCATCTGCTGCACGGTTTTGGGAGTCTGGAATCCATTTGATAAAACAATAATCGAATTGATCGCCAATTTCAAGTGCTTTTAAAAGCAAAGGCTTAAACTTTGGATTTTTAATCGATCTCTTTTCAAAAGCATCCACAGTCACTTGGGAATCGGACTTGATCGACACCATCCCTGAGGACAGTTCCTTAGCAAGCTCGAGTCCTTTTACCAGCGCAGTAAATTCTGCAGTATGATTATCCATTTCCCCCACATATTCGCTCCAGTGGATTAAATGACCCTCACCACGAATAAATACGCCAACTGCGCTGACTTGCGGAGTTCCAGCCGACGCTGCATCCACAAAAACTTCCAGCATTACATCACCTGCTTTTCATCAATGGGTTTAATTAATTTTGCCAAATAGCCAAAAGGTGTATCCAGTACAGAGACAATAAACTTCAATACGTAAGTCGAAATGAATATTTGAAGCCAAACATCGAACGGGAAGACGCCCCAAAAAGCGATGGACGTGAAAATTAAAGTATCCAGCAATTGACTCAGCAGTGTGGAGCCATTGTTGCGGATCCAGAATTGGCTGTCTTTTGGAAACATCTTGCGAAGCGCTCCAAAGATAATAACATCCAAGTGCTGGCTGGCAAGATAAGCCACCATGCTGCCGATGGCGATTTGTGGAATCAGCCCGAAAATCGTTTCCAGTGAACTTTGTGCAAAATCACTTTCAGCCGGGATGAACTTAATGCCGAACTGCATAACCAGTACCATGATCAGCAAGGAAGAGAAGCCGAGCCAAACTGCTTTTTTTGCTTCTTTCTTGCCGTATTTTTCATTTAAAATATCCGTAGCAAGAAAGGTCGAGGCATAAAGGCTGTTGCCAAGTGTAGCGGTCAATCCAATAATTTCAATGGTCTTTGTCACTTGGATATTGGCCAGCACCGTAGAAATGGCTACCCACGCAAACAAGCCGGTTTTGCCGAAAAATTTATACATAATCAATAATAGAACGAAATTGAACAAGGCAAAGCCAAGTCCCCAAAATTCATTAAACAAAAAAACTTCCTCCTTAGTTTTGGTAAAGCGGGAATTTGCGAACCGCTTGGTACCGTAAAAATGTCCTCAGTTAGTATAACTATTGTTGGAATAAAAAACAAATGCGTAGTAGAATGAGGAAATGACGATTTGCTAAGAGGTGACAAAGTGAAAAAAGTTTCCATTATTAATGAAATCGATGAAATGCTGACGACATACTGTGAAGGCTGCTTTGTGAAAACCCAACTTCGCAAAGACGAAGGGAAAACTGCTGCCCACAGATTCTGCATCAGCAATTGTACAGTTGGATCCCAACTGCAATTTTTGGGGAATGAACTTAATAAAGTCGGAACCGGCGATAAACAATAAATAGAAAACCTGTGGCAGAATTTCTGCTACAGGTTTTCTATTTGGCTTGATTGGAAGTGTGCTGCTCATGCAATTGAAGGACAGCAGAAGCGGGTTTTGGGACAGTCCCATAAAATTCGGAATTTTGAAAAGCATGAACTCCTCGTATACTTTCTTCATTCTTTCTAATATTCAAGCATCTGTCACGTCATGAGGGGACCAGTAAAAGATATCCATTTCGCTTTTTTCCCCTGTCATCGGATGTTTGCGAACATACTGAATGGCATGTACTTTCGTAAATGAAGTCTTTCGTAGAAGCGGACACGTCTAATAGATTCCGGATCTTTTGAAGAGATCGGATCAACTTCCAAAAGGAGTGGTTTGTTCTTACTCTTGATGCATTTCATCAATTTACTTCCCGCATGTACGCATTTTATTATAATCCCTATGAACAAGGTGATTTGATTATGGTGGAAGATGCAGATGGAGAGAAAACAGAAGCTTTAGCGCGTGATAGCGGGGGCAAAAATTACACATGGATTTAATGCGAAAAAATAAAAGCAGAGACGGGAATTCCCGTCTCTGCTTTTTCTATTGTTTTATTCCGAATCAATTTGGATAACATTTGCAGCTTGTGGTCCGCGGTTGCCATCAATAATATCGAATGACACGATTTTGCCTTCAGTCAAGGTTCGAAACCCATCACCTTGGATACCTGTAAAATGGACAAATACATCGTCACCATCATTATACTCAATAAATCCGTAACCTTTTTCTGAGTTAAACCATTTCACTGTTCCCTGGTGCATGCGAGTTCCCCCTATTATTGAGTATGCCATGGACCTATAGACGCCATGTTATGGATGGCTATACTATACATGAAGCCTATGAAAACGTCAATAATCGTTGGGAATACAGGCATTATGGTGCAACTTCAGGTTATAATAGAAGAAACAAGCGTTAGGAGCGGAAGCATGGAACAAGAAAAAATCAGGCAATGCAGAAATGAAGTCAAGAAAATTTATGAATTATTCGATGCCAGCCATGATTGGCAGCATATAGAACGGGTCATGAAGAACGCGCAAGCGATTCTGGAAAACGAGTCTGCTGATTCGTATATTGTAGAGCTGGCGGTGCTGTTGCATGACGTTTCAGATCCGAAATACAAAAAGCCCGGTGAAGACTTGGAGCAGGATATCTTGAACCGGCTCGAACTTCCGGACGAACAGCAAAAGCAAATTCAGGAAGTCATCGAGTCGGTATCTTTCAAAGGCGGCAACGGAAAAACGGCAGAAAGCATCGAAGCAAAAGTCGTACAGGACGCTGATCGTTTGGACGCCATCGGAGCCATCGGCATTGCGCGTGCATTTGCATATGGGGGAGCCAAGGGACGAAGATTGTATGATTGGAACGAAAAACCGCGCACGGAGATGACCGAACAGCAATACCGGGATGCACCTACCAGCAGCGTCACGCATTTCTATGAAAAGCTTTTATTGCTGAAAAACCAAATGACAACGGAAACAGGTAAGCAGATGGCTGAAGATCGCCATGAATTTATGCTATCCTTCTTAGAGCAACTACAAACAGAAACGGATGGGAATAAATGAGCCACTTAAATATTACGAAGTTAACAAAAACAGTTGGAGCCAAAACACTATTCAAGGATGTTGAATTTTCCTTGTATCCTGGAGAGCGCGCCGGTTTGATCGGTGTCAATGGAACAGGAAAATCGACTTTGATGTCCATTTTGGCAGGTACAATGGACGCAGACAAGGTGGTTATGGACCACCCGAAAAAATACCGAATCACTTACTTGATGCAAGAACCTGAATTTGATGAGTCCTTAACAGTACTTGAAACAGTGTTCTCAGGAGAATCACCAATACTGGTTTTGAACCGTGCATATGAAAATGCCTTGAAAAATATGATGGTCGATTCGAGCTCTACTCAATTGCAAGACGAATTGATGGATATCCAAGAAAAAATGGAGCAGGAAAACGCTTGGGATATCAATGCCTTGGCGAAAACGGCCCTGTCGAAACTAGGAATCGATATGTACGACCAAGTGATCAGTGAATTGTCAGGCGGCCAGCGCAAGCGTGTCGCACTTGCCAAAGCCCTGATTGAACCAGCGGATTTGATTCTGCTGGATGAACCGACCAACCACCTGGATGCCGTTTCAACGGAATGGCTGCAGGAAACATTATTGCGGATGGGTTCAGCTATGCTTTTCGTGACGCATGATCGCTACTTCCTGGATGCAGTTTCAACACATATTTTTGAGATTGCTGATCAGACGATGTACACACATAAAGGGAATTACGGGGATTATTTGGAAAACAAAGCGATTCGCGATGAAATGAACGCTTCCTCGCAGCAAAAACTCGAAAATCGTTTCCGTTCAGAATTGAAATGGATACGCCGTGGGGCAAAAGCGCGATCGACTAAACAAAAAGCGCGGATTCAGCGTTTTGATGAAATCAAAGAAAATGTACAAAAGGAAAACGACAATACTTCACTCGAATTGTCGATGCAAAGCCAGCGTTTAGGAAAGAAAATTATCGAGGGCAAGGACATGGGCGTCGCTTTCGGCGACAAGCAGATCTTCAGCGGCTTTGATTTCCTGTTACAGGGCGGGGATCGTATTGGGATCGTCGGACCAAATGGCGCCGGCAAGTCAACATTGATGAAAATGTTGGCTGGTGAACTGGAACCGACTACAGGCAAGATGGAATACGGCAGTACCGTTAAAATTGCTCACTTTACACAGCATTTACCGGAAATGGATGAATCGCAGCGAATGATTGAATATATTCAAGAAACGTCGAGTGATTTCGAAGCTGAGAAAGGCGTGCGTCTATCAGCGACTCAAATGCTTGAGCGTTTCCTGTTCCCGTCAAATGGCCACGGTACTCAAATTGGAAAATTGTCAGGCGGCGAGCGGAAACGTTTGTATTTATTGAAATTATTGATGGAACAGCCGAACATCTTGTTCCTGGATGAGCCGACCAATGACCTAGACATTCAGACACTTTCAGTTCTGGAAGATTTCTTGGAAAACTTCCCTGGCGTTGTTATCACAATTTCGCATGATCGCTTTTTCCTTGACCGCATCGCGCGCAAATTGTGGACAACAGGAACCGGCAGAATTGAAGAATATCAGGGATTGTACTCTGAATTCATTAAAGAGAAAAATAATCCGGTCGCTCTGGCCGAGCAAGAATTGGTGGAAATACCGGCAGCAGAGCCCGTAGCAGTAAAAACAAAAAAGAAAATGAGCTACAAGGAACAATTGGAATATGACGGCATCCTTGATAAAATTGCCGAAGCGGAAGTGAAAATTGAAGCAGCTGAAGAGGAAATGGCTTTAGCTGGTGCTGATTATGATAAATTGCAAAAACTGACGGAAGAAGTCAATGTGCTGACAGCGAAGTATGACGCGCTGATCGAGCGCTGGACTGAACTTCAGGAAATTGCGGAATCATAAGCTATTACTTGCAGGAGGGATTTTTTGTGAAAATCATAACGATTGAACCGACACCGAGCCCGAATACGATGAAAGTGATCATCGATCAGGAATTGCCGTTTGGCAAAAGCCATAACTACCATAAAGACAATTTAGGAGATGCGCCGAAGGAAGTCCGGGAAATTCTAGGAATTGAAGGCGTAAAAGGCGTATACCATGTCGCTGATTTTTTGGCAGTGGAGCGCATCTCGAAATTTGATTGGGAAGCAATCCTGGCGCAAGTACGAAATGTTTTTGGTGAAGGCCGGGAGCACACAAGTGAAGAAATCGAATTGGATGAGCATTACGGAGAGGTCTATGTCCATGTTCAGGAATTCAAGGGGATTCCACTCCAAGTTAAAGTCTTCGATAATAGCTCAGAAGAACGGTTTGGCATGTCGGAGCGCTTTGTCGCGGCGATGAAGCTTGTAATGGACCCTACAGAAGAAAACTACTTGCTGCAGCGCAAATGGGCTGATTATGGCGTTCGTTATGGCGACAAAGGCGAGATCGGCAAAAGCATGGTAGAGGAGATCGAAGCTGCTTATCCGCAGGAGCGATTGGATGCCCTGACGACTAAGGAAGATACCGAACGCACCGAAGTGGCGCCACGTGGCCGCAGAATTGCAGTGGACGAATTCGCTGCGCCGGACTGGGAGACTCGTTTCCAGCTGCTTGATCAAATGATGGAAGCGGATCTAGACGATCTGCCATTACTGTCACTCGCTCTG
>JASLAI010000068.1 GCA_030147225.1 Planococcus sp. (in: firmicutes)
CAACAAACCAGCAGTCTACACAGACAGTTTCCCGGGCGTTGTTTCGGAAAATGCTGAAATCACTTTAGCTTCAGGCTGGGAAAATGCCAGCATTTATTACACGCTTGACGGCTCAGCACCAACTGCTGCAAGCACAGAATACACAGCTCCAATTGTTTTGACAGAAGACACAGTGATCAAAGCTATCGCAATCACTGACGAAACATCTGAAGTATTTACATTCACTTACACAGTCTTGAAAACAGCGGACTTGAGAATCCGTGACTTGCAGGGCTATGATCATTATTCAGAATACGAAGGTGTTGCCGTCAATGAGATCGTTGGGGTGGTTACACACCTTTACAACTCAGCAAACTTTGTTATCCAAGATACTGAGCCGGATAATGACTTGACCACTTCAGAAGCAATTATGGTCAACAAAGCTTCCAATGGACTGCAAGTCGGTGACCTGGTAACGGTCAGCGGAACTGTGGAAGAACATTTCCAAGAAGGCTATTCGGACATGAGGCAAAATGACCTGCCGATTACGCGCATCCGCGCAACTGAAGCAGTAAAAACAGGAACTGCCCCGCTTCCAGAGCCGATTATTATCGGTGAAGACGTATTCCCACCAACACAGATTATCGATAATGATGGATTGACGGAATTCAATCCTGAAGAAAACGGAATCGACTTCTGGGAATCATTGGAGTTGATGCGCGTTGGAGTTGCGGATGCCCAAGTGGTTGGACCGCAAAACTACGGCGAAGTGATCGTTGTTTCGAAAAACGCAACCAATAATGATTTCCATAAACAAGGCGGAATCTTGATTGCAGAAGACGATTACAATCCTGAACGCATCATCCTTGATTTCGATAACGAGAACTACGTTGCGAAAGCCGGAGATACTTTTGCCGGAACTCCTGTCGGCGTACTGGGCTACGGCTTTGGCAATTACAAAGTATGGGCACAGGAAAGCGACATCCCTGAGCTTGTTGACGGCGGAACCGAGCCGGAACAAACCTGGATCGTCAACGAAGAAGACAAATTAACAGTAGCTGCTTACAATGTAGAGAACTTCTCTGCAGATCCAAGCCATACATCTGATGCAAAAGCGCAACGCATTGCAGAATCATTTGTGAACGACTTAAACTCACCAGACGTCATCGTGCTGGTGGAAGTGCAGGACAACGATGGTCCGATTGCATCGAACAACAGTGACGCAACGGCAAGCTATGAGCGCTTGATCAATGGAATCAAAGCAGCAGGCGGTCCAACTTATGCATGGACTGACATTGCACCTGAATACAATAAAGACGGCGGACAGCCAGGCGGAAATATTCGTGTCGGCTATCTTTACAACCCTGAACGCGTAAGCCTCTCAGAAGGAACAAAAGGGACTGCTACACAAGACAACTCTTGGATCGACGGCGAACTTGCCTTAAACCCAGGACGCGTTCAGCCAATCGCTATGCCAAGCACACGCAAACCGCTTGCAGCACAATTTGAATTCCAAGGAGAAAAGGTTGTCGTCATCGGCGCTCACCTGAACTCAAAAGGTGGAGATCAGCCATTATTCGGCAAGAACCAACCTCCAGTACTTGGTTCAGAAACTCAGCGCATTGAGCTGGCAAAGGCCATCAACGGCTTTATCCAAGAAGGACTTGAGCAAGATCCAGACCTCAACGTTATTGTTGCAGGCGATATGAACGATTTCGAATTCACTCCAGCACTAAGTGCATTGAAAGGCGATATTTTAACGAATAAAGTCGAAGACGTGCCGCTTGAAGACCGTTTCTCTTATTATTACCAAGGCAACTCACAGGTTCTGGACCACCTATTGGTGACCAATAACCTGGCAGACCGCACGGAATTGGACATGGTCCACATTAACGCCATGTTCATGGAAGAGCACGGCCGTGCATCGGATCACGATCCATTGCTGGCACAAATCGCATTTGAAAAAGATGAAACTCCTGAAGTACCAGAAGTACCAGAAGTTCCAGAGAAGAAATTCCCATTCACTGATGTCAGTGACAAAGCTTGGTCATACCCATACATTAAAGACTTGTTTAACAGAGACTTGATCAAAGGGAAAACCGAAAAGCTTTACGCACCCAAAGACAACTTGACGCGCATGCAGGCAGTTACCATCCTGACACGCATCATGGAGTTGGAAATCAAAGGAACCGAGAAATCGCCATTCACGGATATCTCGGACATTCTGCCAATTCACCGCAATGAAATCAATGCAGCCTACCAGGCGGGCATCATCAACGGCGTGACGGCAACGAACTTCAAGCCGAGAGATTACATTACCCGCGCCCAATTTGCATTGATGTTGAACCGTGTGTACGAATTGAAAAACGATGAGTATCAAGTCGACAATTATGCACCATTCAGCGATTACGGCAAATTCAACAAAGAAACAAAAGAAGCCATCACGATGCTTTACGACTTGGAAATTGTAGAAGGCT
The DNA here is from genome assembly GCA_030147225.1 of Planococcus sp. (in: firmicutes). Lineage (GTDB taxonomy): Bacteria > Bacillota > Bacilli > Bacillales_A > Planococcaceae > Planococcus. The sequence goes on from JASLAI010000068.1 coordinate 2,457, forward strand.
ACAACGGCAAATACATGCCAGCCAAGTACACAACACGCGAAGAAACAGCGAAGATGTTCTCCCTCTTCCGTCCATTCGTAGCTAAATAAAAATAGGTTTTCTAGCAACCCGATCAGATTTTCTGATCGGGTTGTTTTTATGTTTTTTAATCAGTATGAATTGGAGAGAGGGAAGCACATGGTGTGGGTTCTATAAACGCTTCGGCCGCTTTGGAGGGGACTCCCGCAATAAGCCATGCCGCGCTTTGCTTGCCTGTCTTATCGCTCCGTCCCCTCCGTTGACGCGCCTCAGCTAGGTGATGTTTTTATAAACCAAATTGATATCTGCATACTGCAATAAGTAGGACGAGGTTCTAAAACGCTCGGCAGCGATGGTGCACGCGCCTTCGCTAAGGTATTAAATGAGAGGAAGGATAAAATTTCATCACTTTCTTTTGAGTCACTAGATAAATACGAATTAATTCCCCTTCTATAATATTGATAGAAGATACCTAGAGAAAGAGCGAAAAGCGGCGATAGTTCTAACTAAACAAGTTGTGACAACCCTGCTCCTGCATCGCTTCGCTGCTTCGTCGCAAAGAC
>JASLAI010000052.1 GCA_030147225.1 Planococcus sp. (in: firmicutes)
TTTCAAATGTATTGTAGTAGAAAAACTGTGATATGATGTTAAATTGTGATTTTAGTATATTTTAGATCTTAGACGTGGAAATACAAATACCTCAAGTTATAGCAATTGGAGATGCACCATGAAACAAGTAACAGGAAATTCTTTTCACTACGGCTGGGTCATTATCGCGATCGCTGCCTTGTCTCAATTTTTCTCATGCCCCGGACAAACCTATTCCAACTCGATCTTATCGACTATTATATAGAAGAATTCGGTTGGAGCCGCTCGACGGTTTCCGGCATCTATTCAGCAGCAACATTGACAGCAGGCTTTTTGCTGTTTTTTGTTGGCCGCCTTATTGACCGTAATGGTTCACGTAAAATGGCAGTTGCTGTTTCCATTGCCCTGGCTATCGCCTGCTTGGTCAAGGATCCATGGCGCTTATTTCAAGTTCCCTCAGTCCCCAATGGTTCGTCAAAAAAGAGGCCGCGCCATCAGTATTGCCGCAATCGGCGGACTGGTTAGTTCTGCTGCTTTCCCGTTGCTGAATGTCTGGCTGATTGAAGAATTCGGATGGCGCAGTTCATGGCTTAGCTCATAGATTACTTGGGCTTTGAGTTGCGTTGTGACCGTTCCTTTTCTTTCACTAAGGCATTCAACTTTTTTAGGTACGCATTCTCCATACGCAGTCGTTCCACTTCTTCCTGGAGTGATTCGCTTGGTTGCTTGGATGGTGCGGGTTTTTTGGATTTCTCATTCATGGATGGACGCCCCTTTTTCGTTGGAATGAGGGCGTCTATCCCACTGCGATCCACCGCTTTCTTCCATTTCACCACCGTGGTGCGGGTGGGGATATTGAAAACGGCAGCGGCTTCATAGGGGGACGCCCCAGTATCGTTCATAAAAGTAAGTACGTCCATTTTAAACTCGGCTGTGTAGTTTGTATACCGTTTCCGCAACCCGTCTTCGCCGTGATGACGGTAAAGGTCAATCCATTGTTGGAGTCCTTTGGCGTCTACGCCATAACGCTTGGCAATATCCTTTTTCGTTTCTAGGCCGTCCAGGTATTCCCGAACCGCCTCGATCTTGTCTTCAACCGTAAATTTCGCCATAGAAAAACTGCACCTCCATTGTTAGTTGTGTCTAACAATTTAGGTGCAGTTCAATGGGAGTAAAGGGTTTTAAATTCTTTAAGAACATCCGCTTAAAATATAAAAAAAGCTGCCCCTTCGGACAGTTCTAGTTCCCTATCTATGCATCAATCCATTGAGAGGCAATTTCTTTTTCTGTTTTTGGCTGGTCGTTTTTTTTGTTTGTTTTGCTGGTGTAAGGCTTGAAGCTCTTGGCTTTATTGGCTCCAGATTTCCAGCGGGTCCAACCTTTTTTGCCGGTTCCCTGACCTGTACCACTTTTTGCTTTCGCTTTTGCTTTGCTCATTCTAATCACTCCATTACTGCTGCGATGATGTACAGCTTATCACATCAAGGCTTAGAGTGAAACAGAAATGTTCTCGATTAGACACGGGAAAGCCCTTTTTTTAATAATTCTATTTCCAGTTCATAATTGGCGATCGACTCTTCAATTGTCAAATTTTTAGCGAAATACTCAATCCAATTTCTTATGGTCACTGTCATAAGAATTTTCAGCAGATGATACAATTCCTTATTTCCCGAAACGTTTAGCTTGGCCACATCAATATGCCTGCTGATGGTTTTGAATTCCTCTTCAGATTCCTCTTCATTAACAATTTTAATGAATTTGGTTTCAACCTGTTCAGTCATATTCAAAAAGACATTTCGTTTAAAATCGAGCAACTCGTCTTCTTTCACCGTAGAGCCGTAAAAATCACTGATCGCCTGAAATAGATCACCATCCGTTTTCTTGAGTATTTCTCTGAAAATTTGTTTGCGATCGGCTATGTAGCTGTTCAGCAAGTAGAAGTACAAATCTTCCTTCCCCTCAAAATACTGATAGAAGCTTCCTCGAGAAATCCCGGCTGCCTTGACAATATTGGCAATGGACGCTTCCGACAAAGGTGCATTCGAAAACTCCTCCTTGCCTGATTTAATCAAAGATTGTTGTTTTTCTTTCGGCAAATTATAAAAGGTTAATTTTGGCAATTCACTCTTTCCTCTCTGCTACCTGAAGCTATCCGGCCCATTTAATATGAAGTTACTCGGGAGACGGAACCGCTCTTTATCAATCAAGATCTCAGTGAAATCTTCATCCGCCCCTACCTGGTCCTTTAGCTTGTTCATCCGCAGCTGGATCTTTTCCATTTTACGGTCCAGCTCGATTGCTGAATCTGCTGCTTCCTTCAATTCACTGATAATGTCTGCAGGAACTTCCTTATTGTACTTATAATAGATTTTATGCTCAAGACTCGCCCAGAAATCCATTGCAATAGTTCTGATCTGTACTTCCACACAAATCTCTTCTACACGATCCGACATGAAGATCGGTACCACCAGCAATAAATGCAAACTGCGGTAACCGTTCGGCTTAGGATTCTTGATGTAATCTTTGACTTCAAGAACTTTTAAATCATCTTGCTTTTGCAGCATCGCACTTATTTGGTAAATATCTGTTTCAAAAGAGCAAGTGATTCGGATTCCTGCGATGTCTTTAATATTCTCTTTAATTTTGGATCTTGATAGATCAATGTCTTTTTTTGTAGCTTTTTTCATAATGCTCTCGGGAGATTTGATTCGGGAACTGACGCTTTCAATCGGATTGTAATCATGGATATAGTGGAATTCCTGCTGCAGAATTGTAATTTTCGTAGTTATTTCATCTAAAGCAAACTTATAGCCCATCATAAAACGCATGATTTCTTTTTTTAAATCCTTCATTTGCTTTGAGTCGTCAATTAAACTTGTATCCATTTCGTTGCCTCCCTCGATTTCAATTATAATTTTACTTTGTCTTCGGTGTACAACCCCAAAAGTGACACAGTGTCATTTCTTATAAACAAAGGTTAACATGACACTGTGTCATATGTCTAATGAAATGTGACAAGTTGTCATAAGAGAGCAAAAAAAATAACAAAGCTCCTTACTCGGGCTTTGTTATCCATCGTGCTATGACTAGTTAAGAACTTTTTGAATATCTTTTTCGAATGATTCAGGTTTGTCTTTCGGTGAAAACCGTGAAACAATATTGCCATTTTGGTCAATGAGGAATTTCGTGAAGTTCCATTTGATTCCGCTCGATAAGAATCCTTTTGTGTTATCGGTCAAATAGCTGAAAAGTGGATGCGCGTCCTTGCCGTTGACCTTAATCAGATCATGCATTGGGAAAGTGACGCCGTAAGTCATGCGGCATGCTTCCTGTGCCTCTTCCCCGCTGCCTTTTTCCTGCCCGAATTGATCGGATGGGAATCCCAAAACCACTAACCCTTGGTCCTTATACTCTTCGTACATTTTTTCCAGGCTGTCGAATTGGCCACGCAGTCCGCATTTCGTGGCCGTATTGACAATCAGCATTGCTTTGCCTTTGTATTCGCTTAATGGGTATTCTTCTCCGTTCGGCTTCGGTACGGTGATATCATAAATATTCATCCGGCATCACTCCTTAAGTGGTGACTCAAAGCATCTGCTGTTACAGGTCCATGGCTTTGAAAGAGGCGTTCAGTTCTTTCAGGTTTTTCATCAATGTGATTGCATTTACGCCCATGAAATTGCAGCTGACGAGTTTATTAAAAACTGCTTGTTCGACGTCCGCTTGTTCACTCTTGGCTTTCTCCGTCAATGAGATTGTAAATGCACGTTTATCTGTTACAGACTGCTGTTTGACCAGGCGTCCCTGCTCGATCATGCGATTGATGATAGGATTCAAAGTTCCGGTGCCAAGCCCCAGCCTTTCTCCGATGTTTTTTGTCAGCAGCTGATCTTCTTCCCATAATACCAACAGCACCAGGTACTGTGGAAAAGTCAGATTAAACGGTTCCAATGCTTTCGCATACATCTTTGAAAAATTACTGGAAGCTTTATAGACTTCAAAACATAGTTGCTGCTCAAGTTTCGTGGGTTTTTCCATTTACATCTCACCTATACTAATTATTATAGAACGCTTATTTCCACATCCACTGACCCTTTAATGGCTTTTGAATACGGGCAATACTGATGCGCTTTTTCTACATATTCATGTTTTTTATCTTCGTCAATGCCGGTAATATCGACAACAAGCTTCACTGCCAGCTTAACGCCGCCATTATCTTTGTCTCCGATCAATGCGACAGTCGCTGTCACTTCACTTTTCTCTATTTCCACTTTACCAGCTTCCAGCACCAATTCCAATGCGCTATTGAAGCATGCGCTATAGCCTGCTGCAAATAACTGTTCCGGATTCGTTGCCGTTGTTGCTGAGCCTCCAAGAGCTTGTGGTTTTGCTACATCTAAATAGAAAATATTGTCCGGTGAATAAACTGCTCCGTCTCTTCCGCCCGTATTGATCATTGTCGTTTCAAATAGTGTTTTCATTAGTTAAGTTCCTCCATCCATTTATATCGTACACGACCTATATTAATTTATATCGTGTACGATGTAAAAGGATATGCTCAAGTTGATAAAATAAAAAAGCTTTTACTCGCCATTACGGTGAATAAAAACTTTTAGTAACGCATGTCTCTTTACTAGCTATACGGGTGACAAGGATTAGTAAATGAAAGGAATCAAACGTGCCCGATGCTTCATCCAGTCCTGATAATCCGGACCAAACTTCTCGATAAGCAGCCGCTCCTCGTAATTGATTCGCTGCAGCAATGCCCAAATCATCGCACTGCCTCCAAGAACTGCGGCAATAGCGCTGCCGAAGAAAAAGGCCATACCGAGTGTAATCAACAGCAAACCGGTATAAAGCGGGTGGCGCAGGTTCCGATAAGGACCGGTGCTGACAATTTCATCCCCTTCACGAACTGTGACGTAACGTGTGAATTGTGACTTTAAGTGAACAATTCCCCAAAACCGCAAAAATACACCGAGCGCCAGCAAAATGACTCCTATCAGCTGACTGATTAAAGCTATGCTCGCGATTCCTTTTAATTCCTGCAAAACAGCCGCTGCAAGTATCGTGCCGATTAAAGCGGATAAAATATAAAAGAAAGTGCGTTTTTCTAATGGGTCTCCTTGACCGATGCCGCGATTTCTGAAAATCAGGAATTCACTAACCCAAAACAAGCTTATTGCCGTAAAAATCCATTCAATAATTGTCATAAAAGAATCCTCAACTTCCTGTTCTTTTCCTTCC
>JASLAI010000137.1 GCA_030147225.1 Planococcus sp. (in: firmicutes)
CTGCTATAATTCATAGTAGTTTGTATAGGAGTGTGGACCATGAACCAAGAACAGAGATTAGCGCGTCAAAGCAAAATACGTAATTTTTCGATCATCGCCCATATCGATCACGGGAAATCTACGCTTGCCGACCGTATACTGGAAAGAACAAACGCCCTTACCTCTAGGGAAATGAAAGAGCAGCTGCTTGATTCCATGGATTTGGAACGTGAACGCGGCATCACTATCAAATTAAACGCTGTCCAATTAAATTACACAGCAAAAGACGGCGAAACTTATATTATGCATTTGATAGACACGCCCGGACACGTCGATTTCACTTACGAAGTCTCACGCAGCCTTGCTGCCTGTGAAGGCGCCGTATTGGTCGTTGATGCTGCACAGGGCATAGAAGCCCAAACGTTGGCGAATGTTTATTTAGCTTTGGATAATGACCTTGAAATTTTGCCGGTCATCAATAAAATCGATTTGCCTGCTGCAGATCCTGAGCGTGTACGACAGGAAGTGGAAGAAGTTATCGGACTGGATGCGTCTGAAGCCGTTCTTGCTTCAGCGAAAGCGGGTATTGGAATCGAAGAGATCCTTGAACAAATCGTTGAAAAAATACCAGCACCTACAGGGGACCCGAGTGCGCCGTTAAAAGCGATGATTTTCGACTCGCTTTATGATCCGTATCGTGGAATCGTTTCGTATATCCGTATTGTTGAAGGAACGGTCAAGCCTGGTGACACAATCAAAATGATGTCCAGCGATAAAGAGTTTGAAGTTATCGAAGCAGGAGTGTTCACGCCGAGAGCCACGCTCCGGGAAGAATTGACGGTTGGAGATGTAGGATTCCTGACGGCTGCCATCAAAAATGTGGGTGATGCACCGGTGGGTGATACCATCACTCATGCAAGAAAACCGGCATCAGAAGCATTGCCAGGATACCGCCGTTTGAATCCAATGGTTTATTGCGGACTTTATCCGATTGATACGTCTAAATACAATGATTTGCGTGATGCACTCGAAAAGCTGGAATTGAATGATGCGGCACTTCAGTTTGAACCGGAATCTTCACAGGCGCTGGGCTTCGGCTATCGCTGTGGTTTCCTTGGTTTATTGCATATGGAAATTATTCAGGAGCGGATTGAACGCGAGTTTAATATCGACCTGATCACCACTGCACCAAGTGTTATCTACAATGTCCATATGACAGATGGAGAAGTTCTTAAAATCGATAACCCGGCTATGATGCCCGATGCACAAAAAATCGATTATGTAGAAGAACCTTATGTCAAAGCAACTATCATGGTACCGAATGATTATGTAGGTGCTGTTATGGAAATATGCCAGAAAAAACGCGGGAATTTCCTGACGATGGATTATCTGGACAATTCACGTGTCAGCATCATTTATGAGTTGCCGCTGGCGGAAATCGTCTATGATTTCTTCGATCAATTAAAATCCGGCACAAAAGGCTACGCTTCATTTGATTATGAATTGATCGGCTACAAGGAATCCAAGCTCGTCAAGATGGATATTCTCTTGAACACTGAACAAGTGGATGCACTGAGCTTTATTGTCCACCGCGATTTTGCCTATGAACGCGGCAAAGTCATCGTCGATAAATTGAAGAACCTGATCCCGCGCCAGCAGTTTGAAGTGCCGATCCAAGCCGCTATCGGCCAAAAGATCGTTGCGCGCCAGACCATCAGCGCCATGCGCAAAAACGTCCTTGCCAAATGTTACGGCGGAGACATTTCCCGTAAGCGGAAACTTCTTGATAAGCAAAAAGAAGGTAAAAAACGCATGAAGCAAGTAGGTTCTGTCGAAGTTCCCCAAGAAGCATTTATGGCGATCCTGAAAATGGACGACCAATCAAAATAAACGAAAAAAAAGGAGGCGGGAATTTCAGCCTCCTTTTCTTATTAGAAAAGAGGAAATAAAATGGTTAAAGGATTGTACATCCATATTCCATTCTGTCACCAAATCTGTTTTTACTGCGATTTCAATAAAGTTTATTTTAAAGACCAGCCGGTAGATGCCTATATTGATTCAGTAGGACAGGAACTGGCTTTATGGAAAGAACAGGGAGCGCTCAATCAGCCGCTGGAAACCATTTTCCTGGGAGGCGGCACGCCGACTTCCTTAACACCTGCACAGTTAGAAAAGCTGCTGGCGTATATCCACCGCTATGTTCCGATGTCAGCGGAGTTAGAGTGGACTTCAGAAGCCAATCCCGATGAACTGACAAAAGACAAGATGCAGGTGCTGTTTGACGGGGGCGTTAACCGTTTGAGCATGGGCGTCCAGTCATTTGATGAAGATCTTTTAAAAAGACTGGGACGCACTCACAGCAATTCAGATGTTAAACGTGCAGTTGATTCAGCCCGATTAGTCGGATTTGAAAATTTGAGTTTCGATTTAATGTACGGGTTGCCCGGGCAAAGCATGCAGCAATGGGACGATACGCTGGAAAAAGCTTTTGCTTTTGACCTCCCGCATTTTTCTGCCTACTCATTAATCATCGAACCTAAAACCGTTTTCTATAATTTAATGACAAAAGGCAAGCTGAATACTGTAACGGAAGATTTAGAAGCGGATATGTATGAAAAACTGATGAACGAAATGGATAGCCGTGGGTTAAAGCAATACGAAATCTCCAATTTCGCGCGTCCGGGTCATGAATCACGCCATAATTTATTGTATTGGGACAACGTGGAATACATTGGCGTCGGCGCCGGTGCACATGGCTATGTGGACGGTGTCCGTTATTCAAATGCCGGACCATTGAAAAAGTATATGTCGCCATTGGAAGAAGGCGAACGGCCGATCCTCAATACACATGCCGTACCGGTTCATGAAAAGATGGAAGAAGAAATGTTCTTAGGGCTCCGGAAAACTTCCGGTGTTTCCTTGCTTCATTTTCAGAATAAATTCCAAAAACCAATACAGACCGTCTACGGCACCATCCTGGAAAAAGAAGTCGCAAAAGGCAATCTCGAGATTTCAGGTGACTTTGTAAGGCTTACGAGAAAGGGCCGGTTTGTCGGCAATGAAGTTTTCGAACAATTTTTATTGGCATAAAGCTCTTCCGTTGACATCGATCATGATATTTGGTAATTTTAATGTAGTATTAGCACTCAGGTACTTAGAGTGCTAACAGAGGTGATGATCATGTTAACAGAACGGCAACTGCTCATCTTAAAGGTGACAGTGGATGATTATATTCAATCAGCTCAGCCGGTAGGATCGAACCAACTCTCCAAAAAACCTGAAATTCCTTTTAGTCCGGCAACCATTCGAAATGAAATGGCGGATTTGGAAGGTATGGGCTTTCTGGAGAAAACACATACGTCTTCTGGACGCATCCCTTCTCAAAAAGGCTACCGCTATTACGTCGATCACCTGCTGACGCCAAGGCCGCTGCCGCAACAGGACATTATGCAATTGCGTTCGGTTTTCGAAGAAAAACTGACAGAGACAGAAGAAGTTATCAAGCGCTCTGCCATGATTCTTTCGGAATTGACCAATTACACATCCATTTTGTTGGGGCCTGATGTGCGCAGGCATATCGTTAAGAAGTTGTCGATTGTCCCATTGACGGAGGGGGCTGCGGTTGCAATTATCGTAACCGATTCGGGCCATGTGGAAAATCGGATGTTCTCGATTCCGCCTGGGCTTAACCCCTCGGATATTGAGAAAATGGCGAATATCCTTAACGAACGGCTGGTCGGAGTGTCTTTGAACAATTTGCATTTGCGACTGGAACAAGAGACTCTGACGATTTTAAAGCAGCATGTCGAGCGCTACGGCGAACTGTTTCATACCTTCAGGCAAGCGGTGCTATTGCCGCATGAAGATGAAAATGTATTTTATGGCGGCAAGCTTAACATCCTGAAACAACCTGATTTCCATGATCTTCAAAAAATCAGGGATTTAATGGATGTCATGGAAGAAGCCAAACACATTCCGATGATTTTGCCTGTTGGAAGCCAAGGTCTCCATATTCGCATTGGCTCGGAAAACACGCTGTCGGCAATGGAAGACTGCAGTGTCATTACGGTGTCTTATAATATCGGGGAAGAACAGACGGGTTCTATCGCCATAGTGGGTCCAAAACGGATGGATTATAAACGCATCGTATCCATATTGGATCTGCTGAGCGGTGATTTATCGAAAGAACTAACCCGTATGTTTAAAGGAACGTGAACAAAGGAGGAACAGATTTGTCTAAAAAAAATGAACCAGTAAAAACAGAAGAACATGCAGCCGCTGAAGAAGTTGAAGTAAAAGAGCCAGTCTCGGAAACGGAAACAGAAGAGCTGGCGGATACAGAAACGCCAGAAATTGATTCTTCTACTGAAGAAGACGAGGAAAGTGTTGATGAGGCAGAAGAGCTTCGCAAGCAATTAGAAGCAGAGCAAAACAAATATTTGCGCCTTTTGGCTGATTATGATAATTTCAAACGGCGTACCCAAAAAGATAAAGAAATCGCCAATAAATTCCGCTCGCAATCCCTGCTGTCGGATATTCTGCCGGTGCTTGACAACTTCGAACGTGCCATGACAGTAACGACAAACAGTGAAGAATCTGCTTCTTTGCTGAAGGGTCTAGAAATGGTACAGAAATCCTTGATTGAAGCAGTAAGCCGTGAAGGCTTGGAAGAAATCAAAGCAGTCGGTGAACCGTTCGATCCGAATTTCCATCAGGCAGTTATGCAAGAAAAAGACGATTCCGCTGACCCAGGCACTGTCCTGCAGGAATTGCAAAAAGGCTATATGCTCAAAGGGCGAGTTCTTCGTCCGGCAATGGTGAAAGTAAACGAATAAAAATTATTGGAGGAATTCACAAATGAGCAAAATTATCGGTATTGACTTAGGTACTACTAACTCAGCAGTCGCAGTATTAGAAGGCGGCGAACCAAAAATTATTCCAAATCCAGAAGGCAACCGTACAACTCCTTCTGTAGTTGCATTTAAAAACGGTGAGCGCCAAGTCGGCGAAGTGGCAAAACGCCAATCCATCACAAACCCGAACACCATCCAATCTGTAAAACGCTTGATGGGTACACAGCAAAAAGTTACAGCTGAAGGCAAGGAATACACGCCTCAGGAAGTTTCTGCAATGATCTTACAGTACATTAAAGGATATGCTGAAGAATACTTGGGCGAAAAAGTAACAAGAGCGGTTATCACAGTTCCTGCTTATTTCAACGACGCAGAGCGCCAGGCAACAAAAGATGCTGGACGCATTGCAGGTCTTGAAGTGGAACGAATCATCAACGAGCCGACTGCAGCAGCGCTTGCTTACGGCCTTGATAAAATGGAAACTGACGAAACAGTCCTTGTCTATGACCTTGGAGGCGGTACATTC
>JASLAI010000163.1 GCA_030147225.1 Planococcus sp. (in: firmicutes)
CCAAATGATATAGGCAAAATAATAAATAGAAAAAGAACAAGCCAAACAGCGGAAAATAGATCCGTGTTTGGCTTGTTCTTATTTTTGGAGTTTTACTACGACCACGTCATCGATGACACGGACAGAATCTTTGGAAGGCCAAGCTTCCATTTCCGCGAACCATTCTGAGGCTGCGATTTCCTGGCGTTCAGGCTCAGAAATAAATTGGTAATTAACACCAAAGTGATCTTTCATCATCGCGCTGTAATGATAAGGAAGGGGAATGATGCTGTCTCCTAAAGGACCGGTCATTCTTGGAACATTCTCAGGAATGACTCTTGTGCTCAATGATGACCCCAGTTGAATACGGCCAATCAATGCTAGTTTCGATTCGGAAGTAACGCCTTCGGTTTGTTCAACTCTGCTGATCAGGCGGTTAACGAATGCTGTTGATTTTTCATACTTCAGCTCCATATTCAGATACGAAATATTAGAAATGATTGAGAAGTTGAAAGTTACAACAAACACAATCACAATTGATGTCCATGAAAATGCTTTGGCGGCAAGGTTTGGTTTGGTAAGATGTTCGTAGAACAGAATCGGCAGCATGTAAAAGCTGACCAGAGCCATCACCATCAGCATATGGTAGACCACATCGGATGAAACAAAATATAAAATATAGGCAGATAGGGGCATTAGCAATAGCAATGCCATGGCAATCAATGACATTGGAATATTTGTGAAGATGCGATTCTGGATCATCAGCAGGATAAAACCAATGACAATGAGCAGGAATATGGCGACATTCAACCATTCAAACAAATTAATCGGTGAGTCTGTGATGAATCCTCGGAAAAAGAAGAGAGCAAAGGAATCATGCACTTGCTCAAAACGATCGAAGATGGAACCGCTGCTGTCACCCACTGAATCCAAACCTTGATAGCTTGAAATATTACCTGCAAAAAAGCTGGTGTAAAGTTTAAAGTTGATGGCATATAAAGCCATCCCAATCGTTCCTAGACCGAAAAAGCGAAGCATATAGCTTTTTAATTGCCTGAAAGTGATCTTTCTGCCTAAGATTTCAGTGACCAAAAAGATGATGATCAATGTTGACAGGAATGGCAAGTTGGCTTGATAGACTCCCACTCCTAAGTAGAAAATGATAGAACCCGGAATAAATCCGTATTTATAGATTTTAGTGATAAGCAGGGCAAGTGCTGTCAGCAAGGAGCCAAGCATATAGCCATCTGCAGTGAACATATAAGAAAAAGTTGAAGCGATGGTAGGGAACGTAATGATCAAACCGCTTATTGCAACAATTGAAAAGGTTTTTTTCAATTGGAATAGTTCAGTAAGAATCACAGCTGTCAAAGCCAGATAAAGAATTGACAAGGTTCCATTAATCCACGGCAAGTCAAAATAAGAGCTTATTCCGCTGAATGGAGACAGGAAGAAACGGCCGAGATTGCCTTTCAGCTGTGGACTGTGCATATTTACGAGACTGTCGTGATTAGGAAGGATATTGGTGAAAACAAACATATGGCATAAAAAACCGATAATGACGGCCGATAGAAAAGCAGTTTTCCATTGTGGCTTGATTGACAGTTTCCATTTCAGTAAAAATTGTTCAGGCATTTTCAATTTGCTCCTCGTGTACGTTAGTAATCTCAGTAGTATTTGGCTGATAAATTCCATTTCTAATAATAACAAACTTTGTTTTGGAAAAATAGGGCGTTTCTTTAGACGCTATGAGCTGAACGGCTAAATATGCTATAATTTTCGTTATTGAGAACTAAAGGAACGGAAGGTGAAATATGCATGAAGTTAATAACAATCCTTATTCCTGCATACAACGAAGAGGAAGTTTTAGAAACCTTGCTAGAGCGTTTGCTGCTGGTAACGACACAAATAGCCAATTACAAATTCGAGTTTTTGTTTGTCAATGATGGCAGCAGGGATCGCACACTCGACATGTTGAAAGATATGGCTAAGCTGCACCCGCAAATTGCCTATATTAATTTATCGCGAAATTTTGGGAAAGAAGTAGCCATGCTGGCAGGTATTGACCATGTTAATGGAGATGCGGTCATCATCATCGATGCGGACCTGCAGGATCCACCGGAAATGATTCCAGAAATGATTTCATATTGGGAACAAGGATATGACGATGTGTTTGCGAAACGCAACAGCCGTGCAGGAGAAACCTGGTTCAAAAAATGGTCCTCCAATTCGTATTACAATATTCTAGATAAGGTTTCCAATATTCCGATTCAAAACAACACAGGGGATTTCCGTCTATTGGACCGAAAGTGTATCGAAGCATTAAAGAAAATCCGGGAATCACAGCGTTACACTAAAGGGATGTTTAGTTGGATCGGTTTCAACAAGAAAGAAATTTTGTTTGACCGGGATCCGCGAGCAGCTGGAACCACAAAGTGGAATTATCCGAAATTAGTGAACCTGGCAATTGACGGCATTACGTCATCTACAGTGTTGCCACTCAGAATTTCGTCATTTCTCGGTACTCTTGTATCGATTTTCGCTTTGTTGTATATGTTGTTCTTATTCTTCCGAACATTGATTTTCAATGATTCAATTCCAGGCTATCCGTCCATGATGTCCGTTATTTTGTTCCTGGGAGGCGTGCAATTGATTTCTTTGGGAATCATTGGCGAATACTTGGGCAAAATTTTCATTGAAACAAAAGGCCGGCCGGTTTACCTGATCCAAGAATACTATTCCAACTATCGCCAATATGAATCCCAGCAACCTGAAGAAGAAAAAGTCTATTTGAAAAAGTGAAAGTATAATCCTGTCAATTCAAGTGAGAAGCTTGTGTTGGCAGGTTTTTTTGTTGGGTAGTTTAAAAATATGAAGGGCAAGAAGGTGGCAGCAGCGAATTAATGAAAGATAACATCGTGAAGAACATCTTAAAGGGTTGATATCTGAATTATTACGTGGAAAGCTGATTTGTTATTGTTCGGAAAGGGAAAAGAGGAGGAAGGGAGTCTTTAGGGCTGACTATTTGAAGGGTGGCTGAACAAATGATTATTGATCCGTTGAACATGACAGCAAAACAAAACTATAAACTATTGATAGGCAGCGTAGTGCCGCGCCCAATCGCTTGGGTGTCGACCATGTCCTCGGATGGGATAGCGAATCTAGCACCTTACAGTTTTTTTACGGTAGTGTCACGTAATCCGCCGATGCTGGCGTTTTCTGTTGGAGAAGGTATAGAGGGGCGTGCGGGTACTGTCAAAGATACGCTGCAGAATATTCGAGAAAATAAAGAGTTTGTCATCAATATCGTATCTGCAACACTGGCCAATGAAATGGCGAAAAGCGGCGAACATGTACCCCGTGAAGTCGATGAATTCGACTATGTGAATTTGACCGCAGCAGAATCGCTTGAAGTTTCTGTGCCGCGTGTTCTGGAAGCACCTGTCAACATGGAGTGTAAATTACACGATATTATCCAATTAGGTGACGACCACCTTGTTATTGGCAGATTGGTGAAATTCCATGTAAAAGATGAACTCTATCAAAACGGGCGAATCAATTTGGAAAAGCTGGCGCCAATTGGCCGTCTGGCCGGAAATTATGCACCGGTGGAAACTATTTTTTCATTGCCCATTGACCACCTGACTGAAATTTTGAAAGCTCCCATAGATAAATCGGAAAAACCGTAGCCTAATGCTGATGCCGCCTTGGTTTATTCATTTGAATAACGGAGAGCGGTTTTTATTTATTAATTATAGAGAGGGGTGTTTTGATGAGCTTAAATATAAAGAAGGTCAGCTTTCGTCGATTACAGCGCGAACATTTGCCGGAGCTCTACGAGTGGATTACTAAAGAGCCGCATACCACACGATTTTGGGGGTATGTGCCGGGTTCTACGTATGGCCAGTTTGTACAAGAATTCACGGATAGCATTAAAGGGAAAGATCCCGTAAAGCCGTATATCATTTATTATGAAGAAATTCCGATTGGGTACATCCAGACTTACCATTGGAGCGATTATCCGGGCTGCGAAAAATACGAGGAACTTCAAAAAGCTGCCGGACTGGATGTGCTTATAGGGGCCAAAAACTTCCGCAACAAAGGCCTGGGTTCGCGTGTTCTTTACAAATTCCTGAAAGAAATCATCTTCAAGGATTCGAAAACCCATTTTTGTGTCACCGATCCGGATATCCGCAACACAGTGGCGATCCGGGCTTATGAAAAAACAGGCTTCCGTAAGACGCGTCAAGTCGATGAAATCCTGGATCAGCCAAGACCGGTCATGCTAATGCGTGTTAGCCGTAATGAAGTTAAATAAGAAAACCGTTTGCCCGGAAGAATCTGCTGGGCAAACGGTTTTTTTACAATTATTTTTAAGCTGTGGCTAGGTAGAACGAACCTTCAGGAAAAAGGATGCTGTTTATTGACGCAGGTTTTTTTCGCTTTCTGCTATGGCCAAGTCAATAGCATCCATCGGTTTGTCGATCATCTGTCCATGGCCGACCGCCAGCAGCTGAGGATTCAATTCTCGGACTTTCCGTGCACTTTCAAGAGCCGTCTGTTTGTCCCAAGTCGCGAAAGCTGGAAATGGAAACAAGACTTTGAACGTTCCAGAAACTGCGATGCCGCCACGCGTCTGGAAGGCGTCTCCAGCAATGAGAAAGCGGTTGCGTGTGTCGAACAGCGAAATGGAACCGGGTGTGTGTCCAGGTGTATTCACTACTCTCAAGGAGCCGACATTGTCGCCTTCCTGCAACAAACGATCTGGCTGTGTCTTAATATTTTTAGGAACCCCACCTTTAATCGCTGAATCGGGTTCGTCAGGAAGCAGACTGGTATCGCCCGCCAATAGCCGGGCGTCACGCGATGACATGCTGACAACAGCATCCGGCCATTC
>JASLAI010000178.1 GCA_030147225.1 Planococcus sp. (in: firmicutes)
CGACCCGCAGGTCTTTTATCTCTTCGTACGCAAGTGTATCAATACCTGCATTAACACCAGTCAGGCGCCTTAGATTATCATCATGATAAACAACAACGACCCCATCTTTGGTAATCTGCACATCAAGTTCGATGCCGACACCAATCTCACATGCCTTTACAAAAGCATTCCATGTATTTTCCAATGCATATCCTGAAGCACCTCGGTGTCCATACACTTTGACTTCAGACAATAAAATCATCCTCTTCCATTTCTGAAATCCACGGCTTTAATGCCGCTTTTTCATAGTTTCCCACCTATTTTAACATTTATCAGCACAGACTAAAAGCCTTGCCGGTTTTTCAACTCTTCTTGATAATTAATTTCTTGTTGCGGTTTTGAATTTTTGTAAATAGCCTTATGTAAAAAACTACATTGTAAGCTAAAAACATTAATTTACCTATGTATTTTGTTTTAATCCGTTATATTTCGTGCAACACGATTTCTCTGCTCAAAGTTTGTGTTGTATTTTTTCAACCATAAAAAAACACCAATAAGTTGGTACCTCATTGGTTGGGGGAATCTTCATCCTATAGTTGAATTTGCTACAAAGACATCATAGTAAAAAACGCAATCAGTATGCTTACGCAATAGACACCGTAAAAGTACAGCCGGTCGACGACAGTCCCTTCACCATTACCCAAAAAGTAGTCATCAATTTGCCTGATCAATTGCAATTGCGCTCGCCTCTTTTCACTTCTCTGAATTTGCCGGTTTTCGCATCACCAACCAAGGGCGGATGCTTTTCTTCTGTCTAGAAAAACAGCGTCTTAACCTTTTCCTCTATTCCACTTTTCTTAAACACACAGGTTCTTGTATAAAAATCAACTCAATCATTCAAAAGCCTGTAAACTCTGGATTTTTTTATTTACTGTTAAAAAAGGCAAAAAAAAACTTTCTTGACGCTGTTACAGCGGCAAGAAAGCTCAATGTTTACTTTTGCAATTCATCCCGCATTTCCAGCCGCAGGCTATCGGCCAGCATTGCGATAAATTCGGAATTGGTTGGTTTCGACTCTAAGTGAGCCACGCTATAACCAAAAATCTTGGAAATGTGATCGACAGTTTCATGGCGATTCCATACCTGTTCAATCGCATGGCGAATCGATCTCTCGACACGCGTCGACGTCGTATCGAATTTAGAGGCAATTCCCGGATATAAGACTTTTGTAACTTTATTGAGGATTTCCGGCTGCTCCAATACTAAAGAAACTGCCTCCTTTAAGTAATTATAGCCTTTCAAATGAGGAGGAATGCCGATATCTTTGACCATATTGGTAATCCGATCCTCTTTTGTCAGCCTGTTAGCTGGCTGTCCCGACATACTGGTCCGGGAATTCATAATGTGATTGATTTGCACAGCCAGACGATCAGCTTCGAAAGGCTTCATGATAAAGTAAGATGCGCCGTACTCAGCAGCCTGGCTCATGATCGATTCCTGTCCAAAAGCAGACAACATAATGACATCTATGCCGCTCAAATCACCATTCTCCTTGATTGCATCCAGTACGGCTATACCGTCCAGGTAAGGCATAATGATGTCCAGCAATAAAATGTCCACTGTCTGGTTTTGAAGCATCTCGATGCAGGTTTTGCCATTATAAGCTACATCCACTACTTCCATATTGGGTTGTGCATTTAAATAATCTTTCATCAGTCCGACCAATTCGCGATTATCATCTGCAATTGCGATTTTTATTTTGTCCATTCGTCTCTCTCCTTGGTGACTGACTCTGGTAGATTCCGGTGCAGCCCTCCGGCAGTGGACGCAACTCACTTTCACCAACTGCCCTATCAGCTTATTTCATTAATAATTTGCGATCCGCTGCGAGCGACAGCAACTCTTCCGCATGTTGTAGTGTCAGATCTGTTATTTCAGCTCCCGACAGCATGCGGCTCATCTCTTCCGTACGTTCTCGTCCATCCAGTTCAGTAACTGCGGTAGTTGTCCGCTGTTTATCCACTCTTTTTTCAATGAATAAATGCTGGTCAGCCATTGCCGCTACTTGAGGCAAATGCGAGATGCATAGGACCTGGGAATGAACTGAAATAGCCGCAATTTTCTCGGCAATCGCCTGTGCGACACGTCCACTTACACCTGTATCCACTTCATCGAAAATTATAGAAGTAATCCCTTGATGCTTAGAAAAAATAGTTTTAAGCGCCAGCATCATCCGCGACAATTCACCGCCTGAAGCTACTTTTGTCAGCGGCTTCAATGGCTCCCCGAGATTTGTCGATATGTAGAAGGATATCGCGTCATGCCCATTCCGGTCAAATCTTCCATTTGGCAATACAGAAAAATTCACTTCAAACGAAGCTTTGGCCATATGCAATTCTTTTAATTGCTCCATAATGGCCTTGCCTAAACTTTTCGCTGCTTTTCTGCGCAGAATCGTCAATTCTTCCGCTTCGACACGTAAATCTTCGGTTAATTCCTTTAATTTTTCCTGATCCAGCTGATAGCGTTGGTCGCGGTTGACCAATTTATCTAATTCATCTGTCTGCTTTTCATGATACAGCAAAATATCTTCAACGGAAGCACCATATTTTCTTTTTAAGGATTGAATGACAGCTAAGCGCTGTTCAATGTCGTTCAACCGGGCAGGATCGAACTCCATGTCATCCAATATCCGCTTGATCTCTGTCCCCGTATCTTGGATTAAGTAAAAAGCGCCTGACAGTGTTTCAGAAGATCCTGTAAAGGTTTCATCCACGGCTGCGGCATGCTCTAGCTCGGACATAGCCGTACCAATCCAA
The DNA here is from genome assembly GCA_030147225.1 of Planococcus sp. (in: firmicutes). GTDB lineage: Bacteria > Bacillota > Bacilli > Bacillales_A > Planococcaceae > Planococcus. The sequence continues at coordinate 2,799 of JASLAI010000178.1, forward strand.
TCCAGACCTTTGCTTTCGCCTTGAATCGCTTCATGTGCTGCTGAAATAGATTCGTAGATCTTATTGAAGTTCTGCAGTTTTTTACGTTCAAGCACCAGTTCCTCTTCTTCTCCCAGAACCAGTTCTGCTGCTTCAATTTCCTGCAGCTGAAATGTCAGCAAATCGATGCGCTGGGCAATTTGCTGCTCGTTTTCTGTGTAAGAGGAAAATTCCCTTTTTAACTTTGTGTATTTATCGAATGTGTGGCTGTAACTTTCTTTTGACTTGGCCAAACTCTTTCCGGCAAATTGATCCAGTAGATAAAGATGCTGTTTTTCATCCATCAATTCCTGCGTTTC
>JASLAI010000064.1 GCA_030147225.1 Planococcus sp. (in: firmicutes)
GTTCAAATCATCCTGAATACCTTGGCCAATTTCATGTGCATTGGCTTGCAGGTTAAACATATCTTTGCCTTCCTTGGTAATCCATCTCATGAGGAGCTGATCCAAAATCGCGGTAATGCGAATTTTCACATCCTCTACCAAGTAGCTGCTCCGGACTCCTGCGATCTTGTCGATCAAGCCAACATAGTCGCTGACTTTAAACTGAAACGTGCCGTTCGCACGGATTGGCATGCCGCCTGGCAGCTGCGGTGCCGGAATATTGATCGGGTTTTGCGTTCCCCATTTGACTGTAAACTCCTTCGTGTTGACGAACAGCACCTCGACACGCATACCGCTGTTAAAGCCGAAACGAAACCCTTTCAAAGTCGACAAGAACGGGACGATTTCCGATTCAACATCGTACTCGCCTTCGTCTTCAAAGATTCCTTCTATCTTACCGTTGTTGATAAAAATAGCATCTTGGCCAGGCCGAATAATAAGTCTGCTGCCTTTTTTGACTTCGTTGTTATTCCATTTCCAAAAAATCATGTCATCTCTGAATTCTTCCCATTCCACTACATCTGAAAATTGATTGCCGAAAAAACCCATTCTGTTGTTTCCCTCCTTTGGTTCGATCCAGTTCTAAAACTTGCGTCCACCGCCACTGAACGAACGGCCGCCGCCCGTCATACCGCCACCGCCAAATCCACCGCCGCCGCTGCTTTTCTTCGGAACTTTCCGGCGTGATACGGTTTTGTTGCGGAATTGATCAAGCTTGCCGGTCACTTTTGTGTTATTGCCATCAAAATAAGTGCTGGCTGTTGTTGTCACACGCCCGCCTGAATTATAGACCATGGAGCCGACAATAACTCCCCCGAGCAGCAATGCCAGCAGAAGCTGAAACCAGGTTTTCAGAAAAATGCTTTCGGGATTGACGCCGGGGCGGAATTCCATGTAACGGCTTGAAGTGGTCACCGTTTCGCGAAAAGCCCCAGCGTAGTCTCCCCGCTGCATCTCCGGAATGATCCGGTCCAGCACCAGATTGACGCGCTGATTGTCAAGCGTCGTTTCCGCTGTACCGAATCCGGACAGATAGACATCACGCGTGGCGATGTTCATCGCCAGCAGCACTGCATTTTCCTGGCCGTTTTCTTCGGCCCACGTGTCAAAGAAACCGCCCATCGCATCTTGGATGTATAGCGATTGCTCGTCGGCAATGGTCAAAAACAGGAAATCTGTACCGTGTTTCCCGCTATGTTCCGCCGCGACAGCTTCCAATTCCGCAATTTCGGATTCGCTCAACAAATTGGCATTATCATAAATGCGCTGATCCACAGCAGCCGATGCCTTACCCCCGCCGAAACCAATGAAAACTAGCAGAAGGCACAACACCAGCAGCCATTTGGCTTGAAAATGCCTCACCAAAGAACACCTCCAACCGCAAACGAAATCACTTTCATGACAGCAAAAGCAGAAGCGGCAATGCCCGTAAACCAGGCAGCAACTTTAAATCCGCTGATCGGCGGCTTGCCGACCACTTTTCCGGTTTGTCCGTTCATCGCAAAAGTATGTTCTTTGTTGTCGAAATCATAGTAGACCATCCACACCGGAAACAAAGTGTAGTAGACATTTTTTTTATTCGCCTGAATGTGTTTATCGGTATAACTGACAGTTGAATAGCCTGAAATGGTACTGGCTATATACGAATCAATGTAAGGGACAATCTTCGATTCAATCCGGTTAAATAAGACCTCATCGTCGTAATCATATTTTTCTGCTAAAAAGCCAGCCAAGTAAGGCATTTTGAAATCCTTAAGCTCTTGGTAATCATACGGCTCCAGCCTGTCCATGAGCTCGTCGTCCATTTTTTCTGAAGCATCAGCAGGCACTTTTAAGTAGCTCAGATCTATTTCTCGTCGCACATCATAAAAGTCGGTCTCTGTGTAAATCGTATCGCCTCTTGTATAATTGCGCACTCTTGTCGCAAGCGCTGCAACATTTGCGGTGCCTTCGATGTCATACAACCAAAACGGCACATACATGCCGGTCATCTTTTTAATCCGGTCACCGCTTGTAAAGCCTCTCGGCGTCAACCGGCCGTTCCTCGTCCATTTCCGGAAAGCCGCAACAGCCTCATCCTTGCTGATGGTGAAAGGAATTACTTTGGCTGGAGCCAAGTCACCGCTCAACCGATCTGCCAGCAAAACTGGCGCACCGCAAAAGCTGCAATGGGTGGCTGTGGTTTCGGCTTCAGTCAAAATGACTGCTCCGCAATTTTCACACTGGTATTCCTTCGCTTCATTCGGATCGAATTTTCGCAGAATATTGTTTTCCGGGAAGGTTTCAATCTCATCCTGTCTGCCGCAGCTTGGACAGGACAAGTGGCCTGTCTCACTGTCAAAAGCCATGTCCGATCCGCAGTTTGGACATTTATACTGAATGACCATTCCATCTGCCTCCCTTCACATTAAAGGAAACTGTTCGTACGGCAGCCATCATTCATTTTTGCCCAATTGGTTTTTCAGTTTTTCCAATTCATCGTCCACATTAATGCCGGCTTTCAAGGATGCCAGCTCGTCGTCGACAGAAGAATCGCTGTCGTATTTTGATGCCAAGTCCTTGATGTCTGCTCCTGATCCTTTATTCAATTCCGACATGGCGATGGCTTCATCGAGTTCCTGATTGATTTTCTGCTCCATTTTGTCGAAGGCTGAAATCCGCTCTCCTGCTCCGTCTACTGAAGAAGCAAAATCGTTCATTCGCTTCTGGGTTTTCGCAACAGATGCCTTGCCTTTCAGCTCAGAACGGCGGGATTCCAATTCGCCAATATCCGCCTCCAGTTTGTCGTGCATTTGCCGCATCTGCTGTGTATTGGCTGCCGCAAGCTCGACAGCCGTCTGCTTGTCTTTCGTATTTTCAGAGAGTTCTGCTTTGCGCTGCAGGAATTTCCGTGCATCGTCTTCATTGCCGGCTTCCAATGCCTTCATCGCATAACGTTGCATATCTCCGATTTCCTTCTCCAATTCTTCGAGCTCACGACGTTCCCGTTTTTCAGCCGCCATAATCGCCGCCGTCTCTGATTTCACTTTTCCAAGGTCGCTGTTCAAGTCACGCAAATACTGATCGATCATTTTTTCCGGATCTTCTGCCTTGTCCAGTAAAGCGTTAATATTGCTTGTCATAATGTCTTTAAACCGTTTTAAAATTTCCATCATCATTCTCCTCTTTTTGGTTTTTGGGGAACTGCCGAGCAGTTCCTTTCTGTTAATGAAAGATTACCCTTTACCTGATGAGATTAAGCCTGCATCCAGCTAGACTTGTTCTGGCTGAAGTGCAAAAGATGAAAAGATTTCTCCATATCAGTATATCGTATTGGCAACTTCAGGTAATCTCTGGAAAGAAAAGATTCAGACAATACACTCTTCCTTTTTAAATTATCCAACTGTAAAACAAAAAAGCCGGCAGGCATCCTATCGAACTCAGCTGCAGTTCGTCGATGCGCTTCCGGCTTTGATTAACATATTCCTTAACGGATGGCTGTTGGGTCGTTTTGCTGCTCCCAGGCCGGCAATGTTTTGGACAAGGTTTTGTCTTCCTTATAACCCAAAACGTATTCCGCCTGCATAATGGTATGGATTTCACGCGTTCCTTCATAGATGACCGGCGCTTTGGAATTCCGCAGGTAACGGCTGACCGGATATTCATCCGAATAGCCATAGGCACCGTGAATCTGAAAGGCGTCATCCGCTGCCTGATTGGCAAAATCGCAGGCCTGCCATTTCGCTAAAGAAGTTTCGCGGGTATTTCGTTTGCCTTGGTTTTTCAGTTCGCCCGCACGGTAGACAAGCAGGCGGCTCATCTGAAATCCGGCTTCCATCTTCGCGATCATTTGTTGAACCAGCTGGTGCCTGCCGATTTCCTTG
>JASLAI010000190.1 GCA_030147225.1 Planococcus sp. (in: firmicutes)
CCAAATCCTGTGCTTCGATATAGCCAAGTGCAACTTGCTTGTCCATATAAGCCGCATCAATGCGACCAGACAAGATTTCCTGAATCAATGCTCCGGAATCGTCCAAAGCTTTCAGTTCAAAATTCATGCCTTCGTCTGCAATAATGCTCTTTGCCCCTTCTTCTTGAATGGTGCCAAGCTGGACCCCTACAATTTTTCCTTCCAATGATTCAAGAGTGGTAAGTTCTGAATCTTTAGGTGTAACGAACATTTCACCCGAATGGTTGTATTCAGTGGAGAAATCAACGTTTTCTTTACGGGATTCAGTTGCGGACATGCCAGCGATGACCATATCAACACGGTCGTTTTGTAGGGCGCCGATCAAGCCGTCAAATTTCATATCGGTAATTTTTAGCTCATAGCCGAGTTCGTCTGCAATGTGGTTCGCCAAATCGATGTCGAATCCGACAATTTCACCCTCTGGATTGCGTGATTCAAAAGGTGCGAATTCAGCAGATGTGCCCATTTCCAATACTTCTTTTTCTTCTGAAGATCCTGATTCTCCTTCACTCGAGCTGTCATTGCCGCAAGCTCCTAATAATAATGCAGATGAGGCTAATAAAGTGATGAATAGTTTATTCTTAATCATGTATGTTTCCCCCTAATTTATGTATCTTTATTCATTAAAATGAATTTTAACACATAGCAAAAGATTTGAGAAGGGGTTTTAAATGTAGATAAAAAGTTTATATATTCTGATTTTTTTCGGAGTAAATAACCCAAGGCTACTCAAGCCAATGGGAAAGGGGAGTTCAATTGCGTATAATGGTAGACAGGAGGCGAAGAGATTGAAAAAATTACTTTTGACAGGATTTGAACCGTTTTTGGATTATACGGTCAATCCAACCATGAAAATAGTAGAAGAATTGGATGGCACAACAGTCGGCAATTACCGCATCGTTGGAAAAATAATGGCTGTTGACTTTAATTCTTCAGGGACGGCTTTACTGCGCTTCATTAATGATGAAGCGCCAGATGCGGTAATTTCTCTCGGCCTTGCAGCTGGACGCTATAAGATTACCCCGGAACGGATTGCCATCAATGTTAAAGATGGAGATGTTGATAATGAAGGCCATAAGCCAGTTGATGAACCAATCCGTGAAGAAGGAGATCCAGCTTATCTGTCTGCACTTCCTGTTCGGAAAATGGTCGACAGTTTGATTGCCCATGGATTGCCAGCGGATATTTCCAATACGGCCGGTGCATATCTATGCAATAACGTCATGTACGAAGGATTGCATTACGCGAAAAAAAATAAGCCCGGCTTGCCAACAGGCTTTATCCACATCCCAGCATCACATGAACTGGCTATCCAGCATGGCCGAATTCCAAGCTGGTCCCACGAAGATTTACTCAGAGGGATTCAGATCTGTATCGAAACATTGGATTAAGCATAAAAAAAGCGAATCGCAGTGGCGATTCGCTTTTCTATGGTTAAATGATTTCCCAGTTGCGCTGTGAAGCAACGGTCCGCAGCCGGGGTTCGGGCTGTACGGCTACTGGATGGCCAACAAGTTCGAGAACTGGCAAATCCGAATGGCTGTCGCCATAAGCATAGCTGTTGGCCCAGTCGATTTCCTGTCCCTGCAGTGCTTCTTTGATTTTCATGGTTTTTAGTGGACCTTGGATATGTGAAACGGGAGTTCTGTGATCTAAAATATTGTCTTTATAAAGAATTTCAGTTCCGATGATAGTCTTAATCGGCAACTGTTTAGTGACTGCGTGAAGAAGCGGAGTGAAGGCTCCTGATACCAGCATGACGTAGTCGTTATGAGCGACATGGTTTTTCAAGCGTTCTACAACAGTCGGGTTCATATCATCGTGCATCCTGTCGGCAATCTCGCCGAAATATTGTTCAAGTTCAGCCTGCGTAAAAGTTTCCAATGCAGATAAGTATGCTTGAACAGAGCGTTCACGCATTTTTCGTTCTGGATAAATTTTCAGTTTATGCCCGACGTACGGCGGCATGATGGCCCGGTAAAATTGGCGGTAACGTCTGCTGTGTTCGGGATGATTCTTCAAGTGGTCCATCATCAGCTGGAAGGTTTCCTTCGAATACAAGGTTCCATCAAAATCAAATATAGCTACGCGCAAGGCGATCAACTCCGGTTTCTCAATTTTTTCTGCTGCTTCCATCATAGCGGATATCGACGTTCTCTTCCAGTAGATGGCAGCTGCAGGTTTAAGCATTTTTGATTGAAGGGTATAGAAACAGAAATGATTGAATATGTCACAGGAGGTTTTATGATGGAAAAGCAGCGCATCACAGTCGGCTATGTCGAATTAACACAGGAAGAATCGGACCGGCTGTTTCAGGAAGTAAAAAAAGACAAAGACATTGAAAACTACAGCGAACTTCAAGGTCTGATGGAAGATTTTGATTCGGTCATCATCGAGCCCGATGCACAGCCGCTCGCAGAAATTCTTGATGGAGATGAAGCACCAACTGAAACACATCAAGGCGGCACCCGCTATATTGAAGTTTTTAACAAGCTCGAGGAAGATACCCGCTATCGTTTTGAGTCATCGGATCAGAATTAGTACCAGCCGCCCAAGTTTTTACTTGGGCGCTTTTTTTATAAAAGGAGTCTTGACCGTCTGATTATACTAAATTATAAAAACTGGCAAGGGTTTATTCAAAGTATCTATTCGATAATTCTAGTAAAAAGGCTTTTGCAAGATCTATAGAAAAAAAGAGGGTGACCTGTATATCACAGGTCGCCCTCTTTCTGGTTCTATTCTTCTTTATTTCCAATGCAGCGCTCGCATTCATAAATAATGGATTCGCGTTGTTCCTTAATTTCGCATCCGCATTCCCGGCATTCCTTTTTTGAACGTGTTTCGTGATCCTGAATATTTTTCATCATGATCTCCTCCAATGGTTTAGTTTAGTATTTCATAACCAGGCAGTGTCAGGAATTCAGCAAACTCACTTTGCAGCGAAAGATGTGTAAATAGCTCGCGCGCTTTCGTGTAATTTCCGGATAAGTATCTCGCTTCGCCAACCGCCTGCTGAATCTTAGCAGTCTCTTCTTCAAGAACTTCATTGAATAATGAAACGTCGATTTTTCGTCCATCTTCTAGAATTCCTTTTGGATGTCGAATCCATTGCCATACTTGAGAGCGGGAAATTTCAGCGGTTGCGGCGTCTTCCATCAAGTTATTAATAGGAGCGGCACCATTGCCTGACAGCCAGGAAGCAATGTACTGTATGCCGACAGAAATATTCGAGCGAAGCCCTTCTTCGGTGATCGTCCCCGTTGGAACTTCAACCAATTGTTCAGCGCTCACCTGGACATCTTCCCGCTTCTTCTCGATTTGATTTGGCGTCGGCATGTGTTCGTCAAATTGGTCCATTGCTATCGCTACCATTCCTGGATGTGCGACCCATGTGCCATCGTGGCCGTCCATCGCTTCACGGCGTTTGTCTTCCGCAACTTTTTGAAATGCGGCGGCATTCGCTTCATCATTTCCCTTGACCGGAATCTGGGCGGCCATTCCGCCAAGAGCCGGTGCGTTGCGCTTGTGGCATGTTTTGATGCACAGCTGGGTATAGGCGCGCATAAATGGAACGGTCATGGTCACTTGTGAGCGATCGGGAAAAATATATTCTGGAAGATTCCGCATTCTTTTGATGACACTAAAGATATAGTCCCATCGTCCGCAATTCAACCCAGCAGAATGATCACGCAATTCATATAGGATTTCATCCATTTCAAATGCGGCTAGAATTGTCTCTATCAACACCGTTGCCCGTATCGTACCTTGCGGAATACCCAGTTCGTCTTGAGCAAAAACGAAAACGTCGTTCCAGAGGCGAGCTTCCAAATGGCTTTCCATTTTTGGAAGATAGAAATAAGGACCAGTGCCGCGGCCTATCAATGCCTTAGCGTTGTGGAAAAAATATAATCCGAAATCGACCAGACTGCCTGAAATCGGCTGTCCGTTAATGCATATGTTCTTTTCCATCAAGTGCCAGCCTCGAGGACGCACCATTAATACGGCTGTTTTTTCATTTAATGCATATTTCTTTCCTGTTTCTGGAACTTCAAAATCGATCTGGCGCCGAACTGCATCGCGTAAATTCACTTGGCCATCAATGACATTAAACCAATTAGGCGCAGTAGCATCTTCCAGGTCTGCCATGAACATCTTGGCTCCGGAATTTAATGCGTTAATCAGCATTTTCCGATTGGTTGGACCTGTGATTTCAACACGGCGATCCTTCATGTCTTCAGGAAGAGGGGCGATCGTCCAGTTATTTTTTCGTATATGTTTAGTTTCGGGAAGAAAGTCAAGCTTCTTGCCGCCGTCTATTTCTTTTTGGCGTGCTTGCCGTTTCTCCAGCAGTCGTAGTCGGCGTTTGTCGAAAGTCGTATGCAATTTTTCAATAAAATCCAAAGCTTCTGGAGTTAAAATGGTATCCATTCCAGGGATTTCTTCACCTTTTATAACAATAGTAGATTTAGTTAACACAGCGAACATCCTTTCTAAGAAAAATTTTAACAAACTGTATTAATACAGTTTGTTTTATTGTATATTAATATATAACAGAATATTTTAACTGTCATGTAAACAAGACAGAATAGATTATGTAACGACAAAAGCAGTTATTGAGTGATAAAAATGGCTTCTTTCAGAGGGGATGTGCTTCTTGTTGAAAGACAGATGATTTATAACCTTGTTAAGCGGGCTAGACACATTTGGAAGGGGAGTCGGCGCATGGAAAACAAGATAGTCGAGCAGATGGGTTTTATTATTGGGGATTGGATTCCGAAAGAGGCATCGATTGCTATAGCTGTAGGAGAGCGTTATATCTACTATAAAGCAGGCGTCCATGATCTCCAGATTCGAGGGGGACAGCTAGTTCTGCCAGGCAGTATCGCTGCATGTGCGAAAAAGGAAAAGCAGCGCATTGAGATGTTTGTCGAAGAGTCGATTCTTGGAACCGCTTATTATGGCATTGGTTATCCCATTATACTGGGGGACAAAGAAGGGGTGCTGGTGGTTATCCTGCCACCTGATTACTTGGTGCGTCAAAAACAGACGATCCGATTTTTGACAGGCAAAATCGATGAAGCATGGCGTCCGGTTCCAATCGATCTGGTTTCCCACATCGAGAGCAGCCAGAAAAAAACCTGGTTTTATACGGATCAAGAAACTTATTGCTCTATTCATACCTTGAAAAAACTAAAGCATCAATTGCCCGATATTTTCCTGCCGATCCACCGATCCTATATTGTCAATATCAATTATATAGAAGAGATCTCCCGTGACATTGCATCCAATTATCAATTGACGCTAAGAGACGGTTCGACTTTGCCAGTCAGCCAAAATTTTACGGCCAGTGTCAGGGAACGACTGGGATTTTAAATGACTTATACTGCATAACAAAAGCAGCTGGATTTTATGTCCAGCTGCATTTATTATGCAAATATTTTCCCGGGATTCAACAGGTTGTTGGGATCCAGCATGCGCTTCATGTTTTTCATAACTGCAACAGCAGCACCGTGTTCAGCATCCTGGTATTTCATTTTGCCAAGGCCGACGCCGTGTTCACCTGTACATGTACCTTCAAGTGCAATAGCCCGGTAAGCAAGTTTTTCGTTGATCATTTCAGCAGCCAGCTGCTGGTTCGGGTCTTTTGCGTCATAGGAGATTGAAGTATGGAAATTGCCATCGCCTATATGGCCCAAAACTCCGCCTTCCAATCCGCTTTCAGCGATGAGTTCGCGGGCATAATCAATCAATTCAGGGAGTTTTGAAATAGGAACGCAGACATCGCCCCCTGTAATCGTCATTCCCGCCTGATGCCGATAGGCATAAGCCATTTCATGACGGGCTTTCCAAATCATCGCCCGTTCTTCTGAATCTGCTGCTACACGCCAGTTCTCACAATTCATATCGGTTAATAGTTCCTGTGCTAGTGCGGCTTCTTCTTCAGCCGCCCGCTTCATGCCAGCAAATTCAAAGAACAGGGAATGTTTTTCGGGCAATCCATAGCTGCCATAAATATTCACTTTCCCGATGCTGTAGGCGTCGACAAATTCCATACGTTGGACAGGAATACCGCTTAGCAAAATCATATGAGCTGCTTCAGCACATTGATGTGGAGTTTCAAATGTGCAGCTGGCAGCGATAATGTGTTCGGGGATCCCATGAAGCTTCAACGTGATTTCCGTAATGATGCCTAGCGTTCCTTCTGAACCTGTAAATAAACCGGTTAAGTGATAGCCAGAAGATGATTTTTTAGCTTTTGTTCCGGTATGCAAAATGGTGCCGTCTGCCAGTACTACTTCCAAATCGACAATCTGATCGCGCATGACACCGTAGCGGACCGCTGTTGTCCCGCTGGCATTATTGGCTGTCATTCCGCCAATTGTGGCATCTGCACCGGGATCGACCGGAAATTGCAAGCCGTGGCGATTGATGATGCTGTTCAGTTGAAGGCGGGTGATTCCAGGCTGTACAGTCACCAATAAATCTTCTGGTGAAAATTTCACCACTTGGTTCATGCGTTCGAAATTGATGGAAATTCCGCCGTTCAATGGAATGGCTTGTCCTTCAAGTCCGGACCCAATACCAAATGGCGTGATGGGTATAGAAGCCTCACGAGCAATCTGCATAATGGCCACCACGTCTTCTGTCGATTCTGGAAAGCAGACGATTTCAGGTTCTGAAGGGGGATGATCGGATTCATCATGGCTATGTCTGTATAATTCACTGATACTTGTTGAACTTTGATCTGTTTTTAATACACCTTGTAATTGTGAAATCCAGTTTTGCGTCATGTAAGTATAACTCCTTTAATTAGTATGCCACTGTAAAAATATAGTGGTTTAGCAAAAATTCAAATGAGGTAAAGAAAGTAAAAAATCAAATTGGAGGTTCTATGAAAAAAAATATCGGATTTGCGCTGGCTCTCCTGTTGTTGCTTTCGGCTTGTGGACGCCCCAATGATCAATCCCCTTCAATATCATCCGGGGAAGAAGAAACATATACCATCCGAATGGCTTATTTGGTACCTGAAGAACATTCGGCCCATATCCAATCCTTAAAGTTCAAAGAAAAGCTGGAAGAAGAATCGAACGGTAGGCTGACTGTGGAATTGTATCCAAATGGCCAATTATACGGTTCGGATCGCGAAGCGATTGAAGCGGTTCAGCTGGGGAACTTGGAAATGACCATTCCGGCAGTAGCCCCTTTGGCTTCATTCAATGAAAAATTTCTGGTATTTGATTTGCCGTTTCTGTTTAACGATTACGACGCTGCCTACAGTGCGTTGGATGGAGAATTAGGCCAGGAATTGCTGGACAGTCTGGAACAAAACGATTTGAAAGGCCTGGTATTTGGTGAAAATGGGTTCCGGCACGTGTCAAATAATGAAAAGCCGATCGAATCACCAGAAGACATGACAGGACTGAAATTGCGGACTTTGGAAAATCCGCTCCATACCGATACGTTCAAAGCTTTTGGTGCCAATGCTTCGCCTTTTGCATTCGGAGAACTGTACACAGCTCTTCAGCAGGGAACATACGACGCTATGGAATGTCCGATTTCACTATACTATACGAACAAATTCTATGAAGTCCAGGATTATCTGACATTGACAGGCCATGTCTATGCAGCGGCAATCGTTCTCGCCAACAATGATTTCTACAACAGCCTGCCATCTGATCTTCAGGAATTGGTTGTGGAAGCTTCTGAAGAATTCCGGGATGAACAGCGGGCACTTGCACAGCAGCAGGACGTAGAGTTTCTTGAACAGTTGAAAGCTGAAGGCATGCAGGTAAATGATTTAACCACTGAACAGCGCGACGAGTTTCGTCAAGCTGCACAATCCGTTTACGAAAAATACGAAAGCCAGATCGGCAAAGATTTAATTGATCGAGCTTTGGAAGCAAACGAATAAAAAGAGAAGAAAACCAGGAATTTATTCTTGGTTTTTTTCTATGTTTTCAGTTGAATGAGTTCACTGCAGATAGATGCCTAAAGAAATAGTTCCATGGGAAGGCTCGTAATTCCTT
>JASLAI010000211.1 GCA_030147225.1 Planococcus sp. (in: firmicutes)
GAATTATTCCGGCTTTACAGGCGGGCCAATTGGATGTAGCAATTGCAGGGATGAGTATTACAGATGAACGCAAACAAGTGGTTGATTTTTCTGATCCTTACTTTGATGCCGGACTGTCTCTGGTTGTAGCTGAAGACAACAACGACATCACTGCTTTGGAAGATCTTGAAGGCAAGACGGTAGCTGTCAAGAGCGGTACAACCGGTGCACAATTCGCCCGTGACAATGAAGACGAATATGGCTACTCAATTGCACAATTTGAAGACAGTCCATCTATGTTCCAGGAAGTTTCAAACGGCAATGCCGATGTGTTGCTGGAAGATTATCCGGTCATTGCCTATGCGATTGCTGAAAGTGGTCTTGCTTTAAAAACAGTCGGTGAACGCCTGACTGGAGATCAGTACGGAATTGCTGTATTAAAAGGTGAAAATGCAGAACTTCTTGAAAAGATTAATACCGGCCTTCAAGAACTGCGTGATAGTGGAGAATACGACGAAATTCTTGCGAAGTATATCGCAGAATAAAAAATAAATGCAGCGCGCAAAAGCGCGCTGTATTTTTTTATGCAAAGGGGATATTTGTATGGATACAATTGTTAATGCTTTTCCGTATTTGATGGAAGGGCTGCAAGTTACGTTGTACATTTTTGCAATTGCAATCGTTATTGGGTTTCTGATCGGCTTGATTGTGGCTCTGTTCCGATTGGCGCCGCTGAAAATCCTAAATTGGATCGCGAAAATTTTTGTTGATGCTATTCGGGGAACTCCGTTCATCGTCCAGCTGTTCTTTATTTATTTCGGCTTGAATTCATTGGAATTTATCTCTTTGGATAATACAACAGCGGGGATTGTGACGGTTGCGATCAACGCAGGTGCTTACTTCTCAGAAATTATCCGTGCCGGTATCCAATCGATTGATAAGGGGCAGACAGAAGCCGCACGTTCACTTGGTTTGAATTCAACACAGAACATGCGTTACATCATTTTGCCGCAAGCTTTTAGAAGAATGCTGCCAACCATCACCAATCAGGCGATCATTTCATTGAAGGATACATCCCTGTTGTCAGTTATTGGAGTAGCGGACTTGACGCAGGAAGGCCGTATCCAGGCCAGTGCAACATTTGATGCTTTTAACGTGTACTTGATCCTGGGGATTATTTACTTTGTCGTCATATACTTGCTCTCCATGCTGGCGAGCTTTGTAGAAAGGAAGTTTGTATTGCGATGACTATGATCAGAGTAGAAAACTTAAAAAAATCATTCGGCAACCTAGAAGTCATAAAAGATATGAGTACCGTAGTGGAAGAAAAAGAAGTTATTTGTGTCATCGGTCCTTCAGGATCCGGGAAAAGTACATTCCTTCGCTGCTTGAACCGGCTGGAGGAAATTACAGGGGGACATGTCTATATCGAGGGAGTCGATATTACTGACCCGAAAGTGAACATCAATCAAATTCGTCAGGATGTTGGCATGGTATTTCAACAGTTCAACTTATTTCCTCACAAGTCAGTATTGGAAAATGTCATTCTGGCACCGATGAAAGTGAAGAAGAGCGACAGAAAAGCCAGTGAGAAAAAAGCTTATGAATTGCTGGACAAAGTCGGCTTGCGTGAAAAAGCGAAAGCTTATCCAGGTGAGCTTTCCGGCGGACAGAAGCAACGTGTCGCCATTGCGCGCGCGCTCGCAATGGATCCGAAGATCATGCTTTTTGATGAACCAACTTCGGCACTTGATCCTGAGATGGTGGGAGATGTACTGGATGTCATGAAACAACTGGCACGTGAAGGAATGACGATGGTCGTGGTTACACACGAGATGGGGTTTGCCGCTGAAATGGGAGACCGTGTGCTGTTTATCGATGGCGGTTACATCGTAGAAGAAAACGTGCCTAAGGAATTATTCGGCAATCCGCAACACGAGCGGACAAAAGCGTTTTTAAGCAAAATATTGTAGGAAATGCGTCTGCGGGCGTATTTTTTTCTGTCTTTTTGCTGGTAGAATTGTGTTTTTGGAGAGCAAGGGATTGTATTTAGCTTATTTTGGCTCGTATTGTATGGCGAATGGACTGTATTTGCTCTGTAATGGCTCGTATTTCGATACAAACGGCTTGTATTTCCAGGAAAAACCAAAAAACCGACCTGGATGGAAATCCCGGCCGGTTAAGCTTATAGACTTACTCTTCGTCAAAGACGTGAACTTTTGTCATTTTATCGCCATTGCTCATTGCTTTTGCAGTTTCAAGTCCAGAAGTTACTTGTCCGAAAACAGTGTGGACTCCGTCAAGATGCGGCTGTGGTGCATGAACGATAAAGAATTGGCTTGAACCAGTATCTTTTCCGGCATGTGCCATTGATAAGCTTCCAGCCTGGTGTTTATGCGGGTTGCCTTCAGTTTCGCATTTGATTGTTTTGCCGCTGCCGCCAGCACCTGTGCCGGTTGGGTCTCCACCTTGGCTTACGAAGCCAGGAATTACGCGGTGGAAAGTTACATCGTTGTAAAATCCAGAGTTTGCAAGCTCCTCAAAGTTTGCAGCCGTGTTTGGTGCTTCATTTGGAAAAAGTTCGAATTCGATGATTTCGCCATTTTCCATGTGGATGTGTCCTTTTTTCGCCATTCTAAAACATCTCCTTTATAATTGGTTCATTTCCCAGTATATCGATTTTTCGAGCGGCTGTATAATCATTTGACACATTACAATGCTTTTAATGAACCGCCTTCTACGACCAGGGATTGGCCAGTCACATAAGAATTGGCAGATGATGCAAGAAAAACGATGACTTTAGCGAATTCTTCTGGCTCACCGTAGCGGCCAGCAGGGATGCCTGATTTGCTTTTTTCAATGATCTGTTCAATAGGAACCCCTTGTTTATCGGCTGCAATCTGATCTAGCTCTGCCACTCGATCAGTACTGATCCGTCCTGGTCCGACCGTATTCACCAGAATATTATCTCCAGCCACTTCGCGTGCAAGCGTCTTCGCAAATCCGACCATTCCGGCGCGGAGTGTATTTGATAAAATCAAGCCGTCGATTACTTCTTTGACAGAAGAAGAAGAGATATTGATGATGCGTCCGAATTGCTGTTCTTTCATATAAGGAAGCACAGCGCGGGAGGTACGGATATAGCTCAGCAGATTTTGGTCGAATGCTTTATACCAATCCGCGTCTTCAATTGCGTCAAATCCACCCGCTTTTGGACCTCCGGTATTGTTAATTAGCACATCGATGCGCCCAAATTGATCTGCAACGAATTTGACCAGCTTTTCAATATCCTGTTCTTGTGAGATGTCGCAGACCTGAGAAAATACTTGCTGATTCCCAGTAGCCTTTTTAATCTCTGCAGCAGCTTTATCAAGAGCTTGCTGGTTGCGGCTTGAAATGATGACAGTTGCGCCTTCTTTCGCAAATTCAAGAGCTGTCGCTTTTCCCAGTCCTTTGCTTGAAGCCATGACGATAACCACTTTTTCATTGATTCCTAAATCCATTACACTCATCCTCTCTTATATATCCATTCTTCAGTTTAAGGAAAGAATCCAGATAATTCAAACTTTTATTTTTTTAATTTCCGTCATAAGTCTAATGGCGTGAAACTGGGGTAAATATGATAGGATATAGATACTGATTAGATTAGGAGTGTTATAAATGGAAGAACGCGAAATTTTTGATATTACAATTATCGGCGGCGGGCCAACTGGCCTGTTTGCTTCCTTTTACGGCGGTATGCGCAAGATGAAAGTTAAGATTTTGGATAGTTTGCCACAGTTAGGCGGCCAGCTGACGGAGCTTTATCCGGATAAATTCATTTACGATGTAGGTGGATTTCCAAAAGTATTGGCAAAAGATTTGGTGAGCAACTTGGTTCAACAGGCGAAATATGGAGATCCTGAAATTTGCCTGGAAGAAACCGTAACTGCTGCTGAACGTCATGGCGATCATTTTGTCATTCAGACAGACAAAGGCCTGCATTACACCAAAGCCATCTTATTGACTGCTGGTGTTGGTGCATTCCAGCCTCGTAAACTTGCAGTCGACGGCTGCGAAGCTTTTGAAGGCAAAACGCTTCATTATGGCGTTAAGGACCTGAAAGTTTTCAGTGACAAAAAAGTAGTCGTCTTAGGCGGCGGAGATTCAGCTGTTGACTGGGCGATGATGCTTGAAAATGTTGCTTCTCATGTGACATTGAGCCACCGCAGAGATAAAATGACAGCGCACGAAGCGAATGTCGATGTCCTGATGGACTCAAAAGTGCAGGTCAAAAAACCATACGGTGTTAAAGAACTAGTGGGCGAAAATGGCCAGGTAAAAGAGCTCGTGCTGATTGATAAAGAGGGCAACGAAGAGCGCTTGGACGTAGACCATGTCATCGTCAACTATGGCAATATCACTTCATTGGGAGCCATTAAGGAATGGGGTTTGGAGATGGACAAAAATTCAGTTATCGTCAACTCCAAAATGGAAACCAGCATCTCAGGCATTTATGCCGCTGGAGACATCGCTACGTATGAAGGGAAAGTAAAATTGATTGCCGTTGGCTTTGGCGAAGCGCCGACTGCCATCAATAATGCTAAGTCTTACCTTGATCCAAAATCAAAAGTTCAGCCATTGCACAGCACCAGTGTTTTTAAATAAAATCAAAAAGACCCGGCACATTTTTTATGTGTCGGGTCTTTTTGGTTATTATCTGCTATTCTTTGGTTTTTTCATCATTGGGTCATGGGAAGCTTCTTTAAGGAACGAAACACCCATTAAGATAATAACGATAGAAAAGGGCAGTGCTGCAATAATTAAAGAGTTCTGCAAACCTTGGGTGCCGCCGGTATAGACAACAATAGCAGCAACTGCTGATTGGATAAGTCCCCAGGTGATTTTAACCAGGTTAGGGGGATTCAGCATTCCTCCAGTTGTCTGCATGCCAAGAACAAATGTAGCCGAATCGGCAGAAGTAATGAAAAAGATGGCGATGACAAACAGGGTAATGATAGACAGTAAAGTTCCGAGTGGATAATATTGGAGAACACCAAAAGTAGCAGTCTCAAGACTGTAATCAGATATTTTGGCAATGTTGTTCTGCTCAAGATTCAATGCAGAAACGCCAAACACCGCGAAAAAGATAAAGCAGACCAGTGAAGGCACGAGCAATACCCCAAGCATAAATTCTTTGACTGTTCGCCCGCGGGAAATGCGTGCTATAAAGATGCCGACAAATGGAGCCCATGAAACCCACCAGGCCCAGTAGAATACTGTCCATCCATCAACCCAGGCTCGTCGATCTTCATTCATTGGCTCAAGATTGAAACTCATAGAAAAGAAATTAGTCAAATATCCACCAATTGCGCTGCCAAATGAATTGAAAATATAAATAGTGGGTCCAACAGCTAATAAGAGCAGAAGCAGAACAAAGGCGAGCATCATATTAATATTGCTCAAGTATTTAATGCCGCGGCCAACGCCTGAAGAGGCAGAAGCGATGAAAAGAACCGTTGCTACAGCAAGTATAAGCATTTGGAATGCAAAAGTGTTAGGTGTACCGAAAAGGAAGGAAATGCCTTCATTTAATTGGGCAGATCCAAATCCAAGGGTTGAGGCGACTCCGATAACCGTTGCAAAAACTGCCAGTGTATCAATCACTATTCCCAGTGGTCCCGCCATCAATTTTTTTCCGAACAAGGGAATCAGCGTGGCACTAATTAACCCCGGCGCGTCATGACGGAATTTAAAGTAAGCCAAAACCAATGCGACGATTCCGTAAACGGCCCATGCATGTATTCCCCAATGGAAGAAGGAGAATTGTAAAGCTTCCTGAATAGCCTGTTCCGAGCCTAATTCCGATTTAGGTGCGCTGATGAATGCGTGGGAGATCGGCTCGGCCGTTGTCCAAAAAACCAAGCCCATGCCCATTCCTGCACTGAATAGCATTGCAAACCACGATGCAAGAGAAAATTCTGGTTTATCTTCAGGCTTTCCGAGCTTCAATGTCGAAAACCTGGAAAAAATTAAATAGACACAGAAAACCAGTATTAAAAATACGGTCAGTAGATAATACCAGCCAAATGTACTGGAGATTGCAGAAGTAAGCGCCCCAGTCTGTGCCTTGAAATTCCCCGGTGAAATCAGCCCCCAGGCTACCATGCCTAAACAGATCATTAATGAAGTCCCAAAAACTACCGTAACATTTTTCAAGTGACTCCCCCCTTTATTTTCTTTCTTTAAAATAACATTTCAATATTCCCTCATTTTCCGGAATTAAACTGTCTATGTACAACTTCTTCGGATTCATCAGAGACTTCTGCATCATTGTCAGTTTTATTACAAGTTGTAACAAAGCATAACTCTGTGTCATGAAATTGTTATGTTCTATCCGTCGTTCTGTCATGTTCCTGACATGTCAGGGTGTTATGATCATTCAAGTTAGTGAAAAGGAGGAATTTCAATTTATGAAAAAGCAAATCGTTACACTAACTGCTATCGCAGCTTTAAGTGTGGGAGCAGCAACTACAGCTAGTGCTTCATCGTCGTATACAGTTCAATCAGGTGACACTCTTTGGGAAATTTCACAAGATAAGAACGTATCAGTAGAAAGTTTAAAAGGATGGAACAACTTATCCTCAGATTTTATCTTGCCAAACCAGGAACTTAAAATCGACGGACAAGCATCATCAGAAACAAAAGCAGACAACTCAACATACACAGTAAAATCAGGCGATACACTATTCAAAATCGCTAGTGCACATGGAATTTCATTGGATAGCTTAATCAGCTGGAATGGCGTTTCTGGACACCTTATTTATCCAGGTGAGCAGTTGGTTGTCAAAGGCGGAACAGCAACAGCAGAGAAAGCACCTGCTAAAACTGCAGCAGCAGAAAAAGCACCCGCTAAAACTGCGGCAGCGCCAGCGAAATCAGCAGCACCAGCACCAGCACCAGCACCAGCACCAGCAAGTGCTCCTGCAGAAAAAGCACCTGCAGCAGCTTCAACACAGTCTGGTAAAACAATGACGGTTTCTGCTACAGCATACACAGCATATTGTGCTGGTTGTTCTGGAACTACGGCGACAGGAATCGACCTTCGCTCAAATCCAAACCAAAAAGTAATTGCAGTTGATCCTTCAGTTATTCCACTTGGCTCTAAAGTTTGGGTTGAAGGGTATGGAGAAGCAATCGCTGGCGATACTGGCGGCGCAATCAAAGGCAACAAAATTGATGTCTTTATCCCATCACAAGGGGAAGCTTTACAATGGGGACGCAAAAACATCACTATTAAAGTATTAAACTAAACCAATTATGCTACAAGGCCGAGGTGTCCATTCCCTTGGCTTCTTTATTTACTATTAAAACAACATAAGAGAGGCGATTCCTGAAGTTTTTGGGAACCGCCTCTCTTTTTTTGTGCTCGATTGTCATAAATTTCTTTAAAAATTATGAATAAGAAATTGATAAGCGGGTATAGTAATCAATATTCAGAATTTTCTTAGATTTTATGAGGGGGTAGCATGATGGCGAAAAAAGATAAGAATTTTTCTCGGCGGGACTTCTTGAAAACTTCAGGTATTGCTACAGGTGCCTTGATTGGCGGAGGAATAATCGGTGGATTAATCGGGGCGAATACTGGTCAGCAGCAAACGGCATCAAACGCTCCTGGGACTCCTCAGGAGGAAACGGGATCTGCCGGCGGACTCAGAGGGCTTGTCTTCTTCAAGAACAACGCGGAATTTGAAATTTTGAATCAGGCCACGGAACGGATTTTTCCAGAGGATGATTTGGGGCCGGGAG
>JASLAI010000242.1 GCA_030147225.1 Planococcus sp. (in: firmicutes)
AAGTCAAACCGATAATTCCCGGAATCCCGACCCCAGGCGTAAACAGTTCAAGCAGCAATCCAAGCGCTGCAAATGAAAGGAGGATCGGTACGACTATTGGGTTGGTCAAAAAACGTGCCAGACTCTCCGAAAAGGTCTCATCAATCGTAACTACAGTTGCGTCTTCATACCCTTTCAAAGTGAGGAGCTCGTCTAAAGAAGCTACAGTGCCTTGTGAGTACCCGACCTGTTCAGCTTCTGCTGCGCCGAGGGTCAACAATTCACCTTCACCAATGCCAAGTTCAGGTATGCTGATCGAAGCATCGGCCATAGCTAATGCATACTGCGGATCACGATTGGCCGACTGGGCGGCACTTCTCATTGAAGAAAGCCATGCGCTATTTGCTTTGTCCGCTGCTGCGTTTCCAGCCATATCAATTACTTGTGCCGCTCCCATCCGACCGTTTGGATGCATGTAAATCTCGTCATTATGCAAAGCCAGAAACGCCCCGGCAGATAACGCATCCTGATTGATGAAAGCTAATGTTTCCATAGAAGTTTTGTTTAAAAGACGGGCAATGCCATCCGCCGCGTCTACAAATCCACCCGGCGTATCAATTTCAAATATGATGGCTTCGGCTCCAGCATCTTCCGCTTCTTCAATGCCCCGTTCGAGAAAAGCCTGCAGTCCTCTTTCAACTTCGTCTTCGATCGGTATTACGTACACTGTCGAAGTGTCAGCCTGGATAGCCGGGAGCATGAGCAGAAACGATAACAGTAAAAGTCCAAAACCCATAAAGACTTTGACTCTGCTCAATTGGATCTCTCCTTTCGCATTTCAAATTTACTGTTTGTATATATACGGATAAACTGGCGTTTGGTTTCATTTTTATGATAAATAATTAGATCTAGTAAGTTTTTTTTGCAGATTTTCAAAAGAGCGCTCCAGCAGAAATTGCGTTAAACAGAATCATTGCATTGAAAATTTTTATTTGAAATGGGTTTGCTAAAAATTATAGAGAGAATGAGGAATTGAAGAAATAAAAATAACCGTTTTTTTCGGTCTGCTTATTTTCATTATAAAGGAAAACTTCAGCAATAACGAAGGAATGCGCTTACAAATGTGACAATTAGAAAAACCGCCAACACGATGATCGCGTTGGCGGTTTAGGCTGGTCGTTCATATTTTTTAAAAGTCATTATACTTGTTAAAGTCAATTAAAATTTACGTTTACGCGCAGCTTCTGATTTTAGTTTACGTTTCACGCTCGGCTTATCATAGTACTCGCGCTTTCTAACCTCTTGCATTGTTCCAGATTTAGAAACAGTACGTTTGAAGCGGCGAAGAGCATCTTCAATCGATTCGTTTTTACGAACGGTAGTTTTTGTCATCTCTTTTTCCCTCCCTCCGAACACACGTTGAAGCGAAGAACAACAAGTGTTATATACTCAAAAATTATATCGTATTCTCAAGAAAAGGTCAATAGTTAATAATCGGAATCTGAAGTTAAGCCCTGCATGATTTTCACTCCGGAACTGGCACCAATGCGTGTAGCTCCCGCTTCGATCATCGCCTCTACATCTTCCAGGCTGCGAACACCGCCTGATGCTTTTACGCCCAACTCAGAACCAACTGTCTGACGCATCAATTTGACGTCCTCAACTGTAGCGCCACCTGTTGAAAATCCTGTAGAAGTTTTGACAAAATCAGCTCCTGCTTCTTTTGACAGACGTGAAGCTGATTCTTTTTCTGAATCAGTCAGCAGGCAAGTTTCCAAAATTACTTTTACGATGGCTTTTCCTTTCGCTGCTTGAACAACCGCTTCAATATCTTTTTTCACATGATCTGTATTTCCGCTTTTCAGCGCACCGACATTCAAGACCATATCAATTTCACCCGCACCTTTTGAAATCGCGTCCGTCGTTTCAAATGCTTTCGTCTCCGGAGTTGATGCGCCAAGTGGGAATCCAATAACTGTGCATACTTTTACTCCGCTGTTTGCCAACTCGGCCGCTGCTGTTTCTACCCAAGTCGGATTGACACAGACAGATGCAAATTTGAACTCAGCCGCTTCTTTACAGAGCTGAATAACCTGGCTTTCTGTTGATTCAGGTTTCAATAAGGTATGGTCGATATAAGATGCAATGTTCGTCATGATTAAAAATCCCCATTCTATTAAAAGTCATTTTGTTTATCAATCTATTCCCTGTACGGAAAATGGCATTGCAGTTCAATGCCCTTAGCTTTTCGATGTATTCAAAAGTTATACTGACTTATTCAAATTCACTGGAAATTGCCGCTAGCGCATACAATGGAGCCGTTTCTGTCCGCAAAATCCGCGGACCGAGAGACGTAAAGATAGCACCGGAGCTTTTCAACGCTGATGCTTCAGCTTCAGAGATGCCGCCTTCCGGACCAAAGACAATCAGGACTGAATCTTTATCATACAATGATTTCAAAATTTCAGCAAACCGCGTTCTTTCGCCTTGCCGCGCCTCTTCTTCATAAGCAACGACAACTGCTTCATACGAATCGGCTTGGTTGAGCAATTGCTTAAAAGTATGGACACTATGTATTTCAGGAATATGAGTCCTGTGCGATTGCTCAGCCGCTTCTTTCGCAATTTTTTGAAGCCGATCAATTTTTTTCTGACTTTTAGAACTGTCCCATTTGACGATGGACCGATCTGCTGCAAAGGGCAGCAACGCATACATTCCAAGCTCCGTTGCTTTTTGCGTGATCATATCAAGCTTATCGCCTTTCGGCAATCCACATGCAATGGTCACTTTTTTTGGCAGCTCCACTTGTGTTCCAAGCTTCTCCACTAGCTCTACTTCCACATCAAAGTCAGCCGTCAGTATTTTCGCCAGGTGAGCTTCGCCTTCCATGACCACAATTAAAGAACCACCGGCAGTTTGACGCATAACTTTGGCGATGTGCTTTGCATCATCGCCTGTTATCGCCACTCTTCGATTATCTGGAATTTTACCTTCTATAAAATATCGCTGCATTGTGGCACCCCGTTATTCAGGTTTTTTTGAAATGATGGTGACCCAGTCTTCCATCATCATGACGTCTTCAATAACAAATCCGGATGCTTCAAGAGCAGCTTTTACATCATTCTTTTTCGCCGCAATAATGCCTGATGTGATGTAGCGGCCACCCGGTTTCACAATAGTAAAGGCATCATCCGTAAAGGACATGATGACTTCCGCCAAAATATTCGCGACTACCACATCACCCGGTTGCTCTACTTTATCAGTCAAATTGCCTTCATCTACAGTGACAATATTCTGGACTTTATTGAGCTTAACGTTAATAGTGGCTGATCTTACGGCAACTTCATCCAAATCCAGTGCGTATACTTCTTTTGCAGACAGTAATGCCGCTCCAATCGCAAGAACTCCTGAACCTGTGCCAATGTCGATGACGCGATCATTAAGCTGTACCGTTTTTTCCAGGGCTTGAAGGCTCATGACTGTTGTCGGATGAGTTCCTGTACCAAACGCCATGCCTGGATCCAGCTCAATGATTAATTCATCGCTTGATACCGGATTGTAGGTTTCCCACGTCGGAACAATTGTGAAGCGTTCGGAAATTTTAACGGGATGGTAGTATTTCTTCCAAGCCGTTGCCCATTCCTCTTCATTTACTTCGCTGATGGTCACTTCATTCTTGCCCAAGTTAATATCAAATGCAACTAAGTTGTTGATCGCCAATTTAATGGCTTCAACCGTCTCCCCCAGAAAACTGTTAACTGGCAAATAAGCTTTTAAAATAACCCCATCAATCGGAAAGTCTTCCGGATCCAATGAATAGATCTCACCGAAACGATCTTCTCTTTCTTTCGTTAAATCTTCCGAATCCTCAATGACAACACCGCTTGCACCAGCTTCATGCATGATATTGGAAACCGCTTCTATTGCCTCGTTTGTCGTATGAATCGCCAGTTCTGACCATTTCAATTCCGCCCAGCTCCTTTTTCGCTTTTACAGTCAGTAAGACTCTCGCTTTTCGCAAGAGTCTTCTCCTTGTAAAACTTGAATTGCTTTAACTGACAGTGAAACAGAAATTCTTTTACGTTTTCAGCTCGAATCAATCGCCTTTAATCGTGCGTTTGATTTTCGCAAAAAGGGAGCTGCTGTGTTCTTCTGGAATATCCCCACTGATTTCAGCAAATTCACGTAATAGCTGTTTTTGCTTCTCGCTGAGTTTTGTTTGTGTTTTTATCCGGACTATAACGTGCTGGTCGCCCGTTCCGTAGCCATGGACATTTTTGACGCCTTTGCCTTTCAAACGGAAACGTGCACCACTTTGTGTACCAGCTGGAATTTTCAACTTCACTTTTCCTGAAATAGTCGGCACTTCAATTTCATCGCCCAACGCAGCTTGTGGATAAGTAATGGAGATATCCAGGTAAATATCATCGCCTTCACGTTGGAATTGCTTATGTGGTCTTACGCGGAAAACGACATACAGATCTCCGGCAGGTCCGCCGTTAACTCCTGCTGCACCTTGGCCGCTGACACGCAATTGCTGGCCATCATCGACACCTGCTGGGATTGTGACTTTAATTTTTTTGACTTTGCGTACTTTTCCTTCACCGCGGCAAGTCGAACATTTCTCTTCAATAATCTGTCCGGACCCTTCACAATGCTGGCAGGCACGACGATTAACCATACGGCCAAACGGTGTATCCTGTGTGACGTTCATCTGACCAGAACCTTCGCAATACGGACATGTTTTTTTCTTCGTGCCAGGCTTAGCACCAGAACCGTCGCATGTATCGCATGTTTCGTCTTTAGGAATTTCAACTTCCGTTTCTTTGCCAAACACGGCATCCATGAAATCGATGGTCATTGAATACTGCAAGTCATCGCCTTTACGCGGAGCATTCGGGTCACGGCGTCTTGAGCCGCCGCCAAAGAACGTGCTGAAAATATCGTCGAAACCAAACCCGTCGGCTCCACTGAAACCGCCGCCAAAGCCTTGGTTCGGATCTTGGTGGCCGTATTGATCGTATTGGGCACGTTTTTGTTCGTCGCTCAATACTTCATATGCCTCTTTAACTTCCTGGAATTTTTCAGAAGCATCGGCATCCTTATTGATATCCGGATGGAACTTTTTTGACAAGGTCCGGTATGCTTTTCGAATTTCTTCTTTAGAAGCGGACTTGGATACGCCCAATACTTCATAATAATCTCGCTTATTCATAAGTCACTCTCCCTCTAGCAATCAACTGTAATTGTACACGGTTTAAATCGCTGTTGCAAAGACATTGAAAAAGCCAAAGCATGTTGCTTTGCTTTGACTTTTCCAAGTTTTGCTTATTTTTTGTCGTCGTTTACTTCTTCGAACTCAGCGTCAACCACATCGTCGTCACCTGATGCTGCGCCTTCTTCTTGTCCAGCTGCTTGCTGAGCTGCTGCTGCCTGCTCGTAAGCTTTCATCGATAAGCCTTGCAGGATTTCCTGAAGTTTATCTTTTTTCTCGCGGATGTCTTCAATGTTATCCGACTCCAATGCCGCTTTTAGTTCGTCGCGTGCATCTTCTGCTTGTTTTTTCTCTTCTTCTGATACTACTTCACCAAGATCGGTGATTGTTTTATCAGTTGTAAAGACAGCTTGGTCCGCTTCATTGCGAAGTTCTACTTCTTCTTTTACTTTAGCATCTGCTTCTGCGTTTTCTTCCGCTTCTTTGATCATGCGATCGATTTCGTCGTCTGTCAAAGAAGTGTTGGATTGGATTGTGATGGTCTGCTCTTTTTGCGTTCCAAGATCTTTCGCTTTTACGCTGACGATACCATTTTTGTCGATATCGAAGCTAACTTCGATTTGCGGCACACCACGTGGAGCTGGTGGAATATCAGCCAGTTGGAAACGGCCAAGCGTTTTGTTGGCTGCTGCCATCGGGCGCTCCCCTTGCAATACGTGAATATCTACAGCTGGCTGGTTGTCAGCAGCAGTTGAGAATGTTTGTGATTTTGAAGTCGGGATTGTTGTATTGCGCTCGATTAATTTCGTGAATACGCCGCCCATTGTCTCAATACCAAGTGATAATGGCGTTACGTCCAATAACACGACATCTTTAACGTCACCAGTTAAAACTCCGCCTTGGACAGCTGCGCCCATGGCTACAACTTCATCCGGGTTAACCCCTTTATGCGGATCTTTGCCAGTTTCTTTCTTAACTGCTTCCTGTACAGCCGGGATACGTGTAGATCCACCGACAAGAATAACACGGTCAAGTTGTGAAGCCGAAATTCCAGCATCTTTCAATGCTTGGCGAGTTGGCCCCATTGTGCGTTCAACTAGTGAAGAAGTCAATTCATCAAATTTCGCACGGCTCATTGTCACTTCCAAGTGAAGCTGTACCGCTTCTCCTGCAGTGATAAACGGAAGTGAAATTTGAGTTGTCGTTACGCCCGACAAATCTTTTTTCGCTTTTTCTGCTGCATCTTTCAAGCGCTGTGTAGCCATTTTATCTTTCGACAAGTCAATGC
>JASLAI010000255.1 GCA_030147225.1 Planococcus sp. (in: firmicutes)
TCGTAATCCCACTGGCCTTCTTTAGTCAAGCCATGTTTGTTCATGATGCTTTCAAGTAATGCGATATCTACGTGAATGTTTTCAAGTCCTGTATTTTCAAAATACATAGGATCTCTCCTCCTCTATAACAAAAAAGACTACATGCTCTTTTAATAATAGATCATATTTTAAGTTGTTGCAATGGCTAGATTGTGTCAGTGTAGAGGCGGCTGTTATAATAATGAGAATACAATAGCAAAGGAGCTGTTCGATTGAAAGACTTGCTGCGCATTATGATTTTTCTATCGATAGTCCTTATCGGTTTATTTTATTTGGATCCAACCATTAGCGAAAATGACGTGTTGGAAGCGCCGCGGACAGTAGATCCATTGCCAAGCGAAGAAATAACAGATGATTACTTGGACATCGACCGGCCGGCTACGGGCATTTCCACTTTTATAGGCAAATCCAGCGAAGAATGGATCGGTGCCTATGGAGAACCTGAACGGATAGAACCGTCTGCCTTTGGCTATGACTGGTGGGTCTATAACGCCAGCTACGCACACTTTATGATGACTGGGGTCAAAGATGGCAAAGTGGTCCAAGTATATACAGCAGGTGTTGCTGCGGATGCAGCTCCCTATAAGATAGGGCAGAACCTTGACGACTTATATCGATTTACAATCTTGGAAAATGAGGTAACCGTTAAATACGACGATACGATCTATACCTTCAATATTACTGCTGAAGACATGGACAAGCGCATCCTGGTTAAATTTGACGGTGTCTATGCTCAGCTTTATATCGACTCTTTAGATCGTGCATTAGAAGCAGTCCGGTTCATGGATGCCGAGACCTTAGTTCGCCATCAGCCCTACGACATGATGTTTTCTGGTGAATTAATGCCGATCGAGATGCCTTCTTCGAAAATGCAGCAATCAATTGATGACGCAAATGCTAAACAGATTGTCGATTTAGTGAATGTTTATCGTCTTCATCATCAAACAAAGCCTTTAACCGTTAATCTGCCGACAAGCGCAGTTGCAGTTGCAAATAGTGAAGACATGGCTAGGCAAAATTTCTCCTCTGAAGAATTGGAATTTAAAGATTTACATGCACGCCTGGAAGAGGGCAATATCGCTTTTGAACAGGCAGCCGTTAATACAGCCGCACGCTATTATGATGCAGCTGAGACTGTACATGGCTGGATCAATTCAGATGTTCACCGGAAGACGCTGCTGAGTGATCAATACAACCAGACGGGCGTTGGGGTGTTCGGGAAGTATTATACTCAGATTTTTCTTGAAAAAGAGCCTGTTATTGCGGTGAAGCAATAACAGGCTCCGTCTTTTTAGGCAGGATAAAAAAAGAACCTGTTGCGGTTGCAATATGTTTGCCGTCGTCTTGAAAGATATTTCCTTCGAGAACCATGGTGTGTCTGCCGCTCCGGATAATGCGCGCTTTTGCGGTTATTTTTTCTTCATCTGCTACAGCAAGGTAATGTATGGTAAGATTTGTAGTCACAGCGCCGAATCCAGTGGGGCATTGACTGTTTGCAAGAGTTCCCATCGCTGTATCGAGTAGAACCGCAAGAATACCGCCATGCGGGATGTTTACATTATTATGGATGAACGGAGTATTCGGAATAGACACAATGGAAGACCCTTCATCGGTAGCTCGAGTCATGTTCAGTCCGGCACTCAGATAAGTAGTAAATTCACCTTGCTGTTTTTTCTCAAAATTCTTCAGATAGTCGGTTAAAATCTCGAGGTCTTCGGTACTGGCATTTTCAATAACGCGGTTAAATTGATCGGTTAAACTATTCATGCTGACAATCCCTTCTAAGTCTATAGTGAAATACGAAAAAATCTGCTATGATTAAAAGCGTAAAGGAGGAAAATGCTATGATTATGACCTATGAATGGGCTGAAATAACTGACTTTGCAGATGAGTTAAGCCAAATGATCCTACAATCGGAGCAAGCTGATCTTTACAAGGAAGCTTATGCCTCTGTCTATAACGATAAAAATCTGGCCAATGAAATACTTGCATTTGCCAGATTAAAAGAGCAATACGAAGAAGTACAGCGGTTTGGAAAATATCATCCCGAATATTCTCGAGTAATGAAACAGATACGTGTAGATAAACGCCGTTTGGACCTGAATGAGAAAGTGGCCAACCTGCGTTTAGCTGAAAATGAACTGCAGGATCTCATGGATCAGGTAAGTTTTATAATTGGCAGATCGGTATCGGAAGCAGTTAAAATTCCCTCTACCAATCCATTTTTCTCATCGGATTCTTCCTGCGGAGGAAGCTGCGGCACTGGCGGAGGATGCTCTTGTTCAGCGTAACAAATTAACCTCGAAATATATCCATAAAAAAAGTGCAACGTTTTCGTTGCACTTTTTTTATGTCCTTTATTCTTCCATTTCTGAAATGAGTGCCAATGCTAAATCTGGACGATCAGTTATGATGCCTTTTGCTCCGGCATTAATTAATGCACGCATAGCTTCCGGTTCATCAATAATCCAATAATGTACAGGTATATTCAAATTCTCCAAAAATGCGATAAAGCGCGGAGAATCTAAACGGAAAACAGATGACTTAACTGGTATCTGGAAAACATCCGCCCGTGGCTGATATAAATGGCCGAATTGGCTATTATAGGAAGTATATGCTTTTCTGACCTCGTTTTCACCTGCGCCGATAGCTACCCGGTTTTGGGCATACAAATTGAAGCGATCGATTTGTTCATCGTGAAAAGAAGTGACAGCCACCCGATCTTGAACGCCAAGCGAGTCGATCAGCCGCCATAGCTTCGAAGGCACTAAACTGCCTTCATATGTTTCAGGGTCATCCTTGATGTCAATATTGATATACATCTGGGGGAATTTTTCAATCAGTTCACGCAGCAGTACGACTCTTTCATTTTTTCCGCGGTACGAATGTTGGCCTTCAGTATCTAGAAAGTGATAGCCAAGATCGAAGGCTTTTAACTGTTCGTGCGACATATCGGCTACTCTTCCAGCTCCATCTGTTGTCCGGTCAATAAATTCATCGTGGAAAACTAAGATTTCTTCATCACTTGTCATCCGAATATCAATTTCAAAACCGTGGACGCCAAGTTCAGCTGACCGGTTAAACGCGGCTAATGTGTTTTCAGGTGCCAGTTTGGCCCCGCCGCGATGTGCAAGAACAATAGGGCGTTCGTAATTCAATACCTCTTTAGCTGGACGCTGCTGTGGATTTGCCAAGGCTTTAGAGCCTGCCCAAGCGGCTGCTCCAACGGCAGCGGCAGCTAAACCGATTTTTGTCTTTTTTCCCATATTCTGTTTTACCTCCCTGGAATTCTGTAATAAAAACAGTATAGCGAATTGAGTGTGGTCCCATCAGTTTATTCGGTTGCGGCTTTTTTCTTTCCTATGGTATTCTAGAAGCTAAGAAAAGAGGGATACTTATGCATGATCGCCAAGGCCTCATTGTCTATGTGCATCATTTGAAACAAGCTAAATCGCTGCGGAAGTTCGGACATGTCCACTATATTTCCCGTAAATTGAAATACGTAGTCCTTTATATGGACCAGGATATTATCGAAACGACCAAGACGAAGTTAAATAAATTGCCTTATGTAAAACAGGTGCTCGAGTCCTACCGCCCGTTCCTGAAAACAGAATATGAAAATGCCAAGCCAGATAAAGCGAAGGAATACGATTATAAAATCGGCCTTTGATTATTGCATTGGCGGAATATAATGATTTAATCTCAAAACCGAAATCAGGTGGCTATGGTAGAATTTTCTATCTGCGTACACTGAAGAATGCTTGACTTCCATCTTGATCGGGGTGTTTCCAAGCTTTGCAACGGCCTGTTCAAAAACTTCTAAGCGCTTGGAATTGACTGGAATTCCTTCGCGGCATAGATAAATCGGCATGAAATTCCCTTCTGAAGCCGGTTTGAATACAGCCGCAAGCGAAAGGACATCTTTGCCCTGAGGATTCGTGGAAACAAATACAAATCCATGCATAAAGCGTTGTTGGTTGCTTGTGATGAGTTCACGGAGCTCATAAATATCTCCGTACCCTTCTCCGAGTTCAATAAAACGTTGAATCATCATTTCACGTCCTTTCCAGTCTTCATTTTACCATTATGTAACTAAAATGCATCAAGAAAATCATTTAAGTTAGAGGCGATAGTATGCGTGTTGTAGCAGGCTCTGTAAAAGGAATTCCATTGAAAGCGGTTCCTGGCAATTCGACCAGACCGACAACAGATAAAGTGAAAGAATCCATTTTTAATATGATTGGCCCGTTTTTCGACGGCGGATATGCACTGGATCTTTTTGCTGGAAGCGGCGGGCTGGGCATTGAAGCCCTTAGCCGCGGCATTGATCAGGTTATCTTCACGGATAAAGACCGGCGGGCTGTCGAAACGATTCAAGCCAATCTGGAAAAAACGCGCCTGTCTGACCGTGCGGAAGTTTACCGGGCAGATGCAGAGCGTGCAGTGAAAGCAATCAAGAAAAACGGAGTACAGGCAAGACTGCTCTTCCTGGACCCTCCTTATCATATGAAAAAATCTTATGACTTGATGGATAAAGCGGGAGAATTGGAAATTGTCACGAAAGATGCGATTATAGTTTGTGAACATGATCGGGATGTAGAACTTCCCGATCGAACCAAGTACTTTGAACGCTACAAAAAAGAGCTATACGGAAGCACAATTATTTCAATTTACCGCTATCTGGGGGAAGAGGGAGAACTCATTGACTAAAATTGCTGTAGTTCCAGGGAGTTTCGACCCGATTACAATGGGCCATCTGGATATTATTAAACGAGCTTCAACTATTTTTGACGAAGTAAAAGTGGTTGTGATGAATAATTCTTCGAAAAACCCATTGTTCGATGTTGATGAACGAATGGACTTGATAGCGGAAGTGACGCAATCTATTCCAAACGTCAAAGTGGATTCATTTTCCGGCTTGCTGATCGATTACTCGGTTGAAGTCAAAGCCAACGCCATTATCCGAGGGCTGCGCGCTGTAAGTGATTTTGAATACGAAATGCAAATTACTTCGATGAATCGATTTTTAAATGAAAACATAGAAACGCTATTTATGGTATCCAATAACCAGTATTCATTCCTCAGTTCAAGCATTGTCAAAGAAGTGGCGAAATACAAAGGAAACATAACAGGTTTAGTTCCTGAAGCAGTTGAAAAAGCTCTTTATTTAAAATTTCAATAAGTCACGAGTATCGTGGCTTTTTCTTATGTGAAACTTAAAGGGAGCTTAAAGTTCACGCGATGAAAGGAAGAACTGCATGAAAAACAAACGATTATTCATTTTCGTCATCGTGATGGCGCTTGTCGTCTTTTTGTCTTCTTATCGATTGGATGCTTATATCACCAAACCCGGAGGCGCTTACGAATTGTCGCCGCTGGTGGAAGTGGCCGGCGGCGATAAAGATGATCAGGGTAGCCTTAGCCTGATGACAGTCTCCATGCTGACAGCGACTCCTGCTCTGTATGTCTGGGCAAAAATTCAGGACGGTTATAAGTTTCTGCCGCCCGAACAGGTTCGAAGTCCTCATGAGAGCGACGAAGAATACAATGTACGCCAGTTAAAGCTGATGTCTGACTCACAGGTCAATGC
>JASLAI010000341.1 GCA_030147225.1 Planococcus sp. (in: firmicutes)
GAAGCAAAGATTTGCCTTCCATCTGCTTTAATACCCGGTAATGGGTCACAGCGCTTTGCCCAGTTTGCGAAACCATGCGGCGCGTCGGGTGATGGCGGTCACGGCCGATCGGAAAATCGATTGTACCGGATTTATTATGAACTTTGCCTTTGACAACAGCTTCGTAATCACGAACCAGCTGTTTTTGTTCCAGCATGCGGTCCAGGACATTTTTGGCAACAGGATGCTTCGCGACCATCAAAAGACCAGAAGTTCCTTGATCCAAACGGTGGACATGCTCGCCGTATGACCCGCCGTTGCGGATAATATGCCCGAGAATGGCATTGATGAAAGTATCGGTTTGTCCGACTTCATTGGGGTGCGTTGCCATGCCTTTTGGTTTGCGGGCAACGATGAAATGATCATCTTCGAATAGGACAGGAAGCTCCACATCGTGTTTCGGTTCGTAAGGAGAGTCAGCAGGCGGCAAGTCGAAATGAAGGACAGTTCCAGCAGGCAGAGGCTCTTTCCAGACAACTTCCTGGAATTTATCGTTCTTGACGCTTTTAGCCATGCGCATTTGATGGACCACTTTTTTGCCGAGGCCCCATTCGGTTCTCAGCAATTCTTCGACGGTCATGCCGTCGTCTTTAATTTCGTAACTCCAAGTCATTCGATTTCCTCCATAAAAAAGGATCATGCGCAAGGCACATGATCCTTTTGTCAGTTATTTTTAACTACATCGGTGAAGAATTGTTCAATATTCTCTTTCGGCTGTGCGCCGACCCAGCGAGAAACTTCTGTACCATTTTCATAATGGATCAGTGTTGGAGTTGCTTTGATCATGTATTGCTGCCAGCCTTGTTCATACTCTAACAGATTATACTGCAAGACGTCTACATCCATTTCTTCTGCAGTCGGCATCAAAATAGGTGTGGTCTGTTGGCAATATTGGCAGGTCGGGCTGAAGAAGTAAACGGTCGTAGGCTCGCCGCTGGCAATCTGCTCTTCCAAATCAGCTGGTACGACAATGTTTTGGTAGTTCTCATCGTCCAATTGATCGATCGTTGCCTGCTCTAGATCTTCTGTATCGTATGGGTTGTTCGCCAATTTTTCATTGTTTGCCTGATTCGTCAAGAATACAATTCCGGCAAAAACGACAACGACGATTCCCGCGATGATCAATAACTTCTTCATTGTTGTTTTTCCTCCTTAAGGGATTTCAATAAATAAATGCTCATTCCAGCAATCAGAATAAATGCAGTCAACGCCAAAAACGGAATCGTGATAAATCCGAGTAGATTAATGTATTCCCCGGTACAGGGCACTTGTCCGCAAGAAGGTGCTGAGTCTGCCAAAAAATCGAGTTTCTGCAAGCCGTAATGGTAAAGGGAGATCCCTCCGCCCACAATTGAAAAAATTAATGTGGTAGCTGCGATTCGAACATTTTTCTGGACAAAGGCCACTCCGATGACAATGACAAGCGGATACATGAAAATGCGTTGGATCCAGCATAGGTCACACGGGGCATAGCCTCGAATTTCAGAAAAATAAAGCGAACCCGACGTGGCAATGAGCGCCACAACCCACATGGAAAGCAAAACATTTTCCTGGCGTTTCGTCATTTGGTGTTCCCTCTTTTCAAAAAATACTTCTATAGAATTATAATTGTTATCGGTATACAAGTAAAATAATATCAACCTGAGCAAGTATCCTATATAATAAAGTTTGAAACTTTTATGAAGGAGAGCTGTATTGTGGCAGAACAATTTGATTTATCCCACTTCGAAAAAAGCATGATCATTCGCGAAATGAATTATGCAGATATAAATGCTATTCTGGAAATGCAGCGTATATGCTTTCCAGGAATGGATCCATGGAAAGAGGAACAGTTAAGAAGCCATTTAGGCGTCTTTCCTCAAGGTCAATTGGTCGCTGAATTAGACGGCATCGTTATCGGTTCATGTTCGAGTTTGTTAATTAACTTTGATGAATACGACGATCGCCATACATGGGACGATGTAACAGACGCTGGTTACATTACCAACCATAATCCCGATGGCTATAATATGTACGGCATTGAAGTCATGGTGCACCCAGAATACCGCCGGATGAAAGTAGGGCAGCGCCTTTACGAAGCCCGCAAGGAACTTGCACGTGAGTTGAACTTGAAGTCGATTATTATTGGGGGCCGCATTCCGAACTATCATAAACACGCGGATGAAATGTCGCCGAGAGAATATGTCGATTCTGTATCGCGCCATAAAGTATATGATCCTGTTTTGACGTTCCAATTGATGAACGGTTTCCAATTAATGCGGATCAACCCGAATTACCTGCAGGATGATTTGGCATCCGGCAAGTATGCAACATTGATGGAATGGAATAATGTCGACTATAAGCCAATTTCCAAACGGCATTTTAAAACCAGTCTGCCGGTTCGGATTTGCGTGGTGCAGTATTTGATGCGCGCTATTAAATCTTTTGATGATTTGGCTAGCCAGGTGGAATATTTTGTAGATGTGGCTTCTGATGCACATTCAGATTTTGTGGTATTCCCTGAAATTTTCACAACGCAGTTAATGTCGTTCCTAAACGAGCCATCACCAAGCCAAGCAGTTCGAAAACTGACTGAATACACGCCTCAATACATTGAATTGTTTACAGACCTTGCTGTCCGTTACAACATCAATATTATCGGAGGTTCACATTTCGTTAAGGAAGAAGACGACGAAATCTACAACATTGCATATTTGTTCCGCCGGGACGGTTCTATCGACAAGCAGTATAAAATCCACATCACACCCAATGAACGCAAATGGTGGGGGATATCTGCCGGCGATTCCGTTCGTGTCTTCGATACAGACTGCGGAAAAATCGCCATCCAGATCTGCTACGATATTGAGTTTCCTGAATTGGCACGAATTGCTACAGATATGGGAGCAAACATCATATTCACTCCATTCTGTACAGAAGATCGCCAAGGGTACTTGCGTGTCCGCTATTGTGCGCAGGCCCGTGCAGTCGAAAATCAGATTTATACGGTTATTTCAGGAACGGTAGGCAACTTGCCGCAAACTGAAAACATGGATATCCAGTATGCCCAATCGGGAATTTTTGCTCCATCCGATTTTGAATTTGCTCGTGATGGAATTGTCGGAGAAACTAATGCAAACCTTGAAATGGTCTTGATTGGGGATGTCGATTTGGAAATTTTGAGACGTCAGCGTCAAAATGGGACGGTTAAACAATTGAAGGATCGACGCCACGATGTTTACCGTGTGGAATACAAAAAAGATTAAACAAAGCCGCTTCCAAAATGGGAGCGGCTTTTCTTCGGAATATTTGGTAAACTAAAGATTAAACAAAAGATTTTAACTATGTATGAAACTTTTGGCATAGTTTCCGCAGGAAATAGCAAGTGATTTGTAGAATATCATCAGGTGAAGATCATTAATGCTACTTATACCAATAGGGTTGGAGGAATGTATATGTCATGGAAAGAACGAATTAAACGTTGGTTGGACCACAAAGCACTCGACGAGGAAACGAGGCAGACTCTGACTGTCCTAATGGAAGATGAAAAATCGGCAGAAGACGCATTTTATCAGGATTTGGTTTTTGGCACCGGAGGAATGCGCGGCGAAATTGGACTGGGAACAAACCGAATGAATGTTTATACCGTCCGAAAAGCGTCACAAGGAATCGCTGATTACATAAAAGAAAATGGCGAACTGGCGATGTCGCGCGGTATTGTCATTGCCTATGACAGCCGCCGGATGTCTCCTGAATTTGCGGAAGAAGCGGCTCGCACATTTGCAGCGAACGGAGTTCACACG
The DNA here is from genome assembly GCA_030147225.1 of Planococcus sp. (in: firmicutes). Lineage (GTDB taxonomy): Bacteria > Bacillota > Bacilli > Bacillales_A > Planococcaceae > Planococcus. The sequence continues at coordinate 3,819 of JASLAI010000341.1, forward strand.
TATTTGTACAGTGGACCGCGGACTACCCCGCAATTGTCGTTCAGTGTCCGCTATTTGAACGCATTTATGGGAATTGTCATTACGGCCAGCCACAATCCGCCGGAATACAATGGTTACAAAGTGTATGGAGAAGATGGAGCTCAATTGAATCTGGAAGATGCTGATCGGGTGATCGACTACGTCAGCCGTGTTGAAGACGAATTATCTATTGTTAATGATGAGTTTGAAGAATCGCTGCTGGTCCGGATAGATGAAAAAATGGATGAAGCCTATCTCTCTAATGCACTGACTGTGCAAGAACATTCAGCAAGTGCGATTCAAGCCGTATTCACACCGCTTCACGGAGCATCTGGTGCAACAGTCAAAAAGTTATTGGATAAAGCGGGCTACGACCAGATTACGTACGTTACAGAACAGATGGAACCTGATGGCGAGTTTCCGACAGTGGCATCTCCTAACCCTGAAGAAGGTTCTGCATTTGAATTGGCGGAGCAGTATGGTAAAAAATCAGGAGCCGATCTGCTAATTGCTGTTGACCCTGATGGAGATCGTGTCGGTATTGCTGTCTGGAGCGGCAGCCAATATGAATTGCTGAGCGGCAATCAGACCGGTGCTATTTTAATCGAATACCTGCTGAGCCAGAAAAAAGCTAAAGGCACCTTGCCGACAAACGGACGCATCTTCAAAACCATTGTTACATCTGAGTTTGGCCGCGTGGTAGCCGATTCCTATGGAGTTGGCTGTGAAGATGTATTGACTGGTTTTAAATTCATTGGTGAAAAACTAAAACATAATGATGC
>JASLAI010000351.1 GCA_030147225.1 Planococcus sp. (in: firmicutes)
CAAGCAAAACTCAGAAACTTATCCGGCATGACAATCCTGTTTTTTTGATGCTGCTTTATTTTTCTTTATTAATGCTTATTCTCGATTGCTCTATTTCTATCCACACTTAAAATTCTTCATGGGTAGCAGGATCCATATCAAACAGTCTGCCGTCCGGCCGGGACAATCCGGCAATCGCAGTCATCTCGGCTTCACTTAATTCAAAATCAAAAATAGCCAGATTTTCCCGCTGCCGCTGAGGAGAAGTGGAGCGTGGAATCGATACAGAGCCGATCTGGTATTGCCAGCGCAGCACAACTTGCGGAACTGTCTTATTATGATTTTGAGCAATTTTACCGACCGTTTCATTCGACAGAATATCTGCCGCTCTGGCAACTGGGCTCCACGACTGCGTTTGGATATGGTGTTGCTCGTGCACTTTCCGCTGTTCTTCCTGGTTAAAGAACGGATGCAATTCAACCTGATTCAAACTCGGCGTTACCCCCGTCTCCTGAATAATACGCTCCAGGTGCTCAGGCAGGAAGTTGCTGACACCAATCGAACGAACAAGTCCCCACTTCTTCGCATCAATCAATGCCTGCCACGCTTCGACGTAGAGATCTTGATTCGGAAGCGGCCAGTGAATCACGTAAAGATCAAAATAATCCAAGTTGGAACGGTACAGCGATTCCTGAATCGCCACCAACGCTTTCTCGTAATTGTGATAACGGCCGGGCAATTTAGAAGTAATCCATAATTCCTCACGGGAAATGCCGCTGCGCTTGATGCCTTCCCCAACGGCTCCTTCGTTCTCGTAATTATACGCCGTGTCGATCAACCGGTAACCGGCATTGATTCCACTGCTGACCGAGTTCGCTCCTGCATTGCCCCAAAGCCCATATGTACCGAGTCCGGTAACCGGCAACTTTGTTCCATCGTTCAATGTCACTTCTGGTACTGCTCTTTCCATTCACTTTCACTCCTCTCGTTTCTACTTCAAGGTTACCCTTACACATTAACAAATTCAAATTATTGCGCCATTATGGATTCCGTTTTACTGAGACGCGACTTTCTCATTTCGTTATTCATTTATTCATTGCATGATGAATCGCTAGTTTAAGCTCATCATAACTCGCAACAAATAGAAGTAGTTACTCTTGATAGTTTGCAAGAGGTGGAGAATTCATGTGAACCGTATCCACATATATCACAGCGCAGATTTGATAATTTTCATGATCGCTTTTTGTGCAGCAGCATGCCCTGCACCGTTTACCTGGTTTGTGGTGCCGGTAAAGTATAAATCCGTGTCAGGGTTATACCATGCAAAGGAGCCCGTTTGCCCCCAAAACCCTATAATCTCTGTGATTGGTTTAAAGGGAGAGGCTATCCTAGGAACAAAAAGTTTTTCCAATCCAACTCCATAGAAGAAAAGACTGGGTGGCGGCAATAGTAAGTTCCATTTTTTCAAGTCTTCTATTTTCTCTTTCGGGAACAAGTGACCCTTAAAAAATTCTTTTAAGAAAATCATTGCTTCCTCAGCTGTAGAAACAATGCCGCCTTCAGGTGTAATAGATACAAAGTAATTGGGAAGCCATAATTTTTCGGATTTATAATAAAAGGAAGCTGGTTTAGTATCAGAGGTGTCTTTATATGCATAGGTATTATTCAAGCCGAGCCCATCAAAAATATACTCTTGAAACACTTCCCCCATATCTTTTCCAGTAATAATTTCAATTATTCTGCCGAGCAGCTGATAGTTGGTATCGGAATATTTCGCTTTGCCCTTTTGTCCCGGCTCAAAATGAGGTGGAAGCTCTTTTACCAGTTTTATCGTTTTCTCCAAATGCCATGATCCGTCTTTCCCATCCTGAAGTTCGTCGGCAGGGCTTTTTCCGTCAGGTTGTTTATAAAAAAAGTAATCCGGGATTCCTGACGTATTGGACATAAGATGTTTGACGGTGATGTCATTGGAATGGTCTTCCTCTTTTAACACATGAAGCCCTTCCATCATTTCCTCAGGCAAATATGTTGAAATCTTGTCATCAAGCTCCATTCTTCCCTCTTCTATCAAGCACATAACAACCGCCGTTACATATAGTTTCGTAACACTGGCAATAAAATACGGGCTGGCTTTTTGCATATCCCCGACAGCTCCAGTCCAGGAAAAATGGTGATCTCCGCTTTTTACACAAAGCACCGCGCTAAAAACGCCTTTTTTCTCACCCATTTTTTTAACAGCCTCGTTCAGTAATTCCTCTTTTATATTGGTCCCCACTTTTACTCCTCCTGTCCGAACCTCACAAGATTTCGAGAAAATAAGACAACCACTTCCAAGAATTCAATTATTCAATATCATCCATTCTGCGTTCCGCTTGAATGATTTATTTCAGCGCTGCCTTCAATATGCGTCCATTAACTATTGGTGATGACGACATTCCCTTTTTTAGCTCCACTCTCTACATAGTGATGTGCTTCTCGCAGCTGATTCAGGGAAAATGTTCGATCAATGACCGGCTTTATCCTGCCATCTGCCATCAATTCATTCAGATATTGTAAATCTTTAGCTTTGTAATCGGCCGCTCCCGCAATGATTTTCCGGTCGCCTTTGTTTGTCGGAAACAGCCGTCGGAACAATTGGGTAATGCTCGGATTGCCCATCAAGTAAACGCCTTTCGGGTTCAATGAGTTGAGGGTTTTTGAAAAAGGGCTTTTTCCCGCAACATCGAAAATCACATCGTAGGTTTCGCCATTCTTAGTAAAGTCTTCCTGCCGGTAATCAATTACGTTGTCTGCGCCTATGGATAGGAGCATGTCCAACTTTTCTTTGCTGTCAATTGCCGTCACTCGAGCACCCCAATTTTTGGACAGCTGAACGGCTATCGTACCGATACTCCCGCCGGCTCCGATAATGAGCACTTTTTGGCCGGCTTGGATCTTGGCTTTCCGAAGAAAAAACAGGGCATTCATTCCGCCTGTCGGGATGGTCGCGGCTTCTTCAAAACTATGCCCTGCCGGCATGCGGGCAATGGCATAATTGCTCGGAAGACAGAGGTAGTCAGTGTAAGCGCCAAGTTTCAATTCAGTGGAGCCACATACACGATCCCCTTTTTTGAATTTTGTCTGCTCTTTTCCCGTGTCTTCGACTTCTCCGGCGAACTCCTGTCCAAGCACATTCCTTCTCGGTTTCCGCAAGCCGAAGAACAGCCGCAGCGGGATCCACAGCAACACCGGGAATTGGAAGCTCCGCATTTCGCAATCTCCTGCTGTTACAGTAGATGCCCGAACTTTCACCAAAATTTCATCGGCTTTCGGTACCGGCTTATCAAGCTGTTGAAGCTCCAGAACTTCCGGTGCGCCATAACGAGTACAGACCATGGCTTTCATTTTCTGACCTCCTTTTCTTCTGTCCAGTAGAATAGCAGCAATAATACAATATAAGTTGTCGTGTACTGCCATAATTTTTTTGACACAGGGGCTCGTCATTCTTCTTGCAACAGAGTTCTATGATCAGTAAGCCATTTTCCAGCCCAAAAAATTATCGTTTTTAAGATTTCTTCACGTAATAGCTCTTCTTGCTCGGCAATTCCAAACAATTCAGTTGTCCGCCGTAAGCCGCTCCTCCGTCAATCCCAATGATCCGATTGTCGCCAAAATAGACATCGGTATCTCTTGTCCCCCGCAGTAAAAATGCCGGTGTATGGCCAAACACAACCGTTTTCTCGCCTGAATAGGCTTTATGAAATTCCTCTCGGATCCAAATGAGGATAAAAGGATCTGTCTGCTGAACCGGCTTCCCCGGCTGAACGCCCGCATGCACAAAAATATAGTCATCC
>JASLAI010000084.1 GCA_030147225.1 Planococcus sp. (in: firmicutes)
CTTTTGTACCCGCAACCGTCAAGTTGATTGAGCTTTGCTCCAACTGGTCATTTGTTGGGTTGATGATGTATTGTCCGTCAATCAATCCTACGATGACACCGGCAATCGGTCCACCGAATGGAATGTCGGAAACCATCTGGGAATAACGGACGGATCGGACGGTCAATCAAACGGCTTGTCAAAGTCGCTTTTTCAGAAGGGCGTCCTTCGCGTTTGATGAATCCGCCTGGAATTTTACCGACAGCGTAAAGACGCTCTTCGTAGTTGACAGTCAATGGGAAAAAGTCCAAAGGTTTTGGAGTCTTTGAAGCGGTTGCAGTAGAAAGCACTGCTGTATCACCATAACGGATTAATGCTGCTCCGTTTGCTTGTTTTGCCAATTGGCCGACCTCAACTTGCAACTCGCGGCCTGCCCAATCAAGTTTGTAGACTTTTTTTGTTTGCTCCATAATATCGAGCTCCTCTCTATTACCTTGTTTCTCTATCTATATGTATCATTAGTAGTGTATCAAAAAAGCATCCAGTATGCGATGCGATAAATTAAAGTTTTATCCATAAAGAAAAAGCGGGACGAATCCCGCTTTTACTGTTTGCTATTAACGGCGTAGGCCAAGTCTTGCGATTAGTTCGCGGTAACGAGCTACGTCGTTTTCACGAAGGTATTTCAACAAGTTACGACGGCGTCCAACCATTTTGAATAGACCACGACGTGAGTGATGATCTTTTTTGTGAGTACGTAAGTGCTCATTCAAGTTGTTGATGTCTTCTGTAAGAATGGCGATTTGAATTTCTGCAGACCCAGTATCTGTGTCATGCACTTTGTATTCATTGATCAATTCATTTTTACGCTCTTGTGTAATTGCCATACTGTTTCCACCTCCTAATTTCTGATATCCCCAATTACTGAGCAAACGTTGGTGATTCGATTGCCAAGCAACGGTTTGTACATTCAGTACTCATAAATAATAGCATAAGGCTTTTTCAAAATCAACTGCATAGCCTAATTAATGCCTGCGAAAAACTGCTCAGCTGTCTCCTTATCAAGTTGAATTTGTGCTTTCAACTCATCAATTCCTGCAAACTTCTGTTCATCGCGAATCCGTTCATGCCATTCGACTTCCACCATTTCACCGTAGATGGATTTATCAAAGTCCAGAATATGGACTTCGATGACCTGTTTTTTCACATCCGGATTATTGAAAGTCGGCTTGTAGCCAATGTTGCAGACACCGTTGTAGATCTGCCCCTGCACTTGGATCTTCACTGCATAGACGCCGCGGCTTGGTACGACCGCACCTAGTTCGGGTTCTACATTGGCTGTTGGAAAACCGATGGTGCGGCCTCGTTTATCTCCATTGACAACAGTGCCTAGTACACGGAATGGCCTGCCCAACAAATGGCACACCTCCTCGACTCCGCCTTGTTTCAACGCTTCACGGATACGGGTTGAACTGATTTTTTCATCCCCATCTTCCAGCTTATCAACAACGGTTACGTCATACTGGCCTGTGCCAATCTGCTGCATCAAAGCCATATCCCCTTTACCTTTGCTGCCAAACGAAAAATCAAATCCTGCTGTGACATGGACTACATTGAGGCCGATGATAAAGTGTTCGATAAACTGTTCAGGTGTAAGTTTGGCAAACTCAGACGTAAACCGAACGATGAAACAATAATCAACGCCCATTTCATCAAGAATTTCCATTTTTTGCTGCATTGGCGTAATGTAAAAGACTTCTTCTTTTCGTCCCCCCAGGACTAGTGAAGGATGAGGATCGAAAGTCATAACCGCTGACTTGATGCCTTTTTTATGGGCTTCTGTGATCGCTTCACCTATGACACGCTGATGCCCTTTATGTACCCCGTCGAAAAAACCGAGCGCCATCGATAAGGGGCCTGTTTCGAAATCAGGTTTTAAATGAATCGGATAACTTAAATGAATGATTTGCATACTACACCTCGTCCGCTGTCGGAAAACCGAACATTTTTTCAGGTTTCATTTTGTCCGCTTTTTCAGGGTGGTTCTTATAAAGTGCGACAGGAACTCCCTGATACGTCAGAACCACAAATCCCATCTCATCAAGTATTGCATGACGCGCCAAAACTTGACCATTTTTCACAGCAAAAATCTGTTTTGATTCAATTTCCATGAATGGAAACAAACTTAAGCCGTAGCTGAGCGGTTTCAAAATGTCGCCGATATCTCCATTTTGAGCAAGTTCGGCCACTTCGGCAAGTGTTACGCAATCCTTTTTGCTGAATTTACCGGATTCTGTCCTTGTCAGCCTCGACATATGCGCGGGATATCCCAGAGCTTGACCGATTTGCACTGCCAGCGTACGAATATAAGTTCCTTTGCCGCAACGGATGCGAATATTGAATTTGATATCCTGTCCTGACCATTGATGATCGTCGTCCAGTAACTCGATTGAGTCGATTCGCACGACACGTTCAGGCCGTTCAACAGCAATTCCTTGTCGTGCATATTCATAAAGCTTTTTCCCATTCACTTTGACTGCAGAATACATCGGCGGAATTTGTTTGATGTTTCCTGTCAACTGAAGCAGCACCGCGGCCACTTGGTCGCGTGTAATATGCTTCTCAGAAGAATCCGTGTCGACTGTCTCACCTGTTGCATCTTCTGTTTCTGTCGAATAGCCGATGGTCACTTCCGCTTCGTAGGTCTTGCCTTGGTCCGTAATATACTCCGCCACTTTGGTCGTATTCCCGATACAGATCGGCAAAACGCCGTCTACTTCAGGATCCAATGTCCCGGTATGTCCGACTTTTTTCGTCTGAAGAATTTTTCTCAATTTAAAAACACAGTCATGAGAGGTCATTCCTTTTTCTTTCCATAATGGTAAAATTCCGTTCAGCGCCATAATCCATAGCTCCTTTGCTTGATGCAAAAAAAAGCCCGCTATCTGAAATAGACAGCAGGCTTTGTTTTTAATCTTCTTTTGGTTCTTGAATGTCACGCAGTAAAGTATCAATGCGATTGCCGTATGCAACCGATGAATCGATTTCAAAAGACAATTCAGGAGTTTTACGGAGACGGATCCGCTGTCCGATTTCGGAACGGATGAATCCTTTTGACTTCGTTAACCCAAGCAATGTCTGTTCTTTTGCGTGGTCTTCGCCTAAAACGCTGATATATACAGTTGCCTGCTGGAGATCCCCTGTAACTTCAACATCTGTTACAGTGACAAATCCGATACGTGGATCTTTCAGTTTTCGGCTGATGATATCGCTGAGTTCTTTTTTCATCTGCTCAGCTACACGATTCGCGCGCATTGTCATTGCTAATCCACCTCGTTCTTACAAATATTCTTTTTCAATTTCCAAGCATTCCCAAGCAGGATTGCTTTCCAAATAGTAGAGAACTTGCGCCATTTCCTTATCTGCCATTTCTTTCGATGAAGAAACGATGACAAAGGCAAGGCGAGTTCGCTGCCAGACATTTTGATGTTCAATCTCTGCTGCGGAAACGTTGAATTTCTGTCTGCTGCGGGTCAGCATGCTTTTTACAACCGCCCGCTTGTCTTTTAACGAATGGGCCGTTGGAATGAAAAATTCGCATTCCATATACAGGATCATTTACGTTCGATTTCTTCCATAACGTACGCTTCAATGATGTCCATTTCTTTCATGTCATTAAAGTTCTTAACGGTAATCCCGCATTCGTATCCTTTTGCAACTTCTTTTGCATCGTCTTTAAAGCGTTTTAATGTATCAATTTCGCCTTCGAATACGACAATGCCTTCACGGATTACACGAACGCCGCTGCTTCTTGTAATTTTACCTTCTGTTACATAACTTCCGGCAATTGTTCCGACTTTAGAAACTTTAAACGTACTGCGGACTTCAGCTTGGCCAATGATTTTCTCTTCGAATTCAGGGTCAAGCAAGCCTTTCATAGCGAATTCAATTTCTTCAATCACTTTGTAGATGATGCGGTGCAAGCGAATATCAACGCCTTCAGCTTCAGCAGCACGTTTTGCGTTGGCATCCGGACGGACGTTGAAACCGATCACGATAGCATTTGATGCAGCTGCCAATGAAATATCAGATTCCGTGATAGCGCCAGCGCCGGTGTGGATGATTTTCACATTGACACCTTCCACATCGATTTTAAGAAGAGATGCCGCCATTGCTTCAACTGCTCCTTGAACGTCAGCTTTGACGATCAAGTTTAATTCTTTCATTTCCCCTTGTTTCAATTGATCAAACAAGTTATCAAGCGTAACACGTGTTTTTTCAGAACGCTGAACTTGAAGCGCTGAAGTTGCACGGGTTTCTCCCACTTGGCGAGCTGTTTTTTCATCTTCGAAGACAACAAAACGGTCTCCAGCTTGAGGTACATCATTCAAACCAGTGATTTCAACTGGTGTAGATGGGCCCGCTTCTTTCACACGGCGGCCGATATCCGATACCATCGCACGGACACGTCCGAACGTATTACCGACAACAATCGGGTCTCCAACTTTTAAAGTTCCGTCTTGTACTAGAAGGGTTGCTACTGAACCGCGGCCTTTATCAAGCTCGGCTTCAATAACTGTACCAATTGCACGGCGTGCAGGGTTTGCTTTTAACTCCCCAACTTCTGATACAAGCAAGATCATTTCAAGCAATGAATCGATGCCGTCTCCTGTTAAAGCAGAAATCGGAACGAAGATCGTTTCACCGCCCCAAGCTTCAGGAACCAATCCGTGTTCAGTCAATTCCTGCATCACACGGTCAGGATTCGCACTTGGCTTATCCATTTTGTTAACCGCAATGATGATTGGCACTTCTGCTGCTTTGGCGTGGTTGATTGCTTCAACCGTTTGAGGCATTACACCGTCATCTGCTGCAACAACAATAATTGCAAGATCTGTCACTTTCGCTCCACGTGCACGCATCGTAGTAAAGGCTGCGTGGCCAGGAGTATCAAGGAAGGTGATTTTCTTGCCGTTATCTACAACCTGATAAGCACCGATATGCTGCGTGATTCCGCCTGCTTCTCCAGCAGTTACTTTCGTATGGCGGATAGAATCCAGCAATGTCGTTTTACCATGGTCAACGTGACCCATGATCGTAACAACTGGCGGACGTTCTTCATTCAAGTTCTCATCTTCTGGTTCAAAGTAGACTTCAAGATCCGTTTTATCCACTAAGATCTCTTCTTCAACTTCAACCTCGTATTCGGCACAGATCAATTCAATTGCATCTTTATCCAATTCCTGGTTAATGGTAGCCATTACACCAAGCATAAACAACTTTTTGATAATTTCAGAAGGCTCGCGCCCTAATTTTTTCGCCAGCTCAGCTACCGTCAATGACTCGCTGAAAGTAATTTTAGCCGGCAATTCTTTTTCTTTTTTAGGCATTGGCGGCAACGGATTCACCGGTTGCTGCTGTTTTCCTTTACGATTGCGGTTTTGGAAGCCATTGCGGTTTCCGCCACCTGGACGGCCTGAAGAACGCTGGCCTGGGCCTGCTGTAGGTTTAGCTGCCTTTGGTGTAAAATTCGATCCTGATTTCGCTGGTGCTGTTGGTCGTTGGCCATTCCCTTGTGAACGGGATTGTCCTTGACTCGGCGCTGCCGCTGGTTTTGATTGGCTTTGACCTGATGGACGTGACTGACCGCCTTGACTCGATGGACGTGATTGTCCTTGGCTTGATGGACGCGACTGGCCGCCTTGTGACGGACGTGATTGTCCCTGGTTTGACGGACGCGATTGACCGCCTTGTGTTGGACGCGATTGTCCCTGGTTTGACGGACGTGATTGCCCTTGGCTTGGTGGACGTGATTGCGTTTGTGGACGCTGTCCAGCTGCACCACTCTTATAAATGCTGTCTAACTTCGTTACAGCATTGTCTTCCAATGTTGCCATATGGTTTTGTACCGTAATATTATGTTTAGACAACTCATTAATAATCTCTTTACTTGGCTTGTCTACCTTCTTAGCATACTCATGTACTCGAATTTTGGTCATCTGCTCGCCCCCGATTAATTTCTTCGAATAAGCTGGTTATTTTTTTCGCAAACCCTTTATCGGTGATTGCAATCACTACCCGCTCTTCTTTGCCTATCGCATGTCCCAACTCGAAACGGGATCCAAAAACGTGCAAATCCACTCCATACGACTTGCATTTGTCATGCAATTTTTTACTAGTATTATCTGAAGCATCTTCTGAGACAATCACTAATTTCGCTTTGCCTTTTCGGACTTCGTTTACGGTCATTTCTTCACCGGAAATGGTCATACGCGCTCGTGTGGCCAATCCCAATAATTGAAGAATTTTTTGTTTGTTCATTATTTCAACTGCTCTCTGAGAACGACGCGAGTTAACTCATCATAGATTTCGTCTGGAATTTTAACTTCCAATTGCTTATCCAGCACTTTCTTTTTACGCGCAGTCGCGATGGCATCTTCCGATTTCGAAAGGTATGCGCCGCGCCCTGATTTTTTGCCCGTCAAATCGACAGACACTTCGCCTTCTTTTGAACGGACAACGCGGATCATTTCTTTTTTAGGATGCATCTCGCCTGTAGCTACACACTTCCGTAATGGAATTTTCTTTTGCAGAGCCAACGGACATCACCTTTTCTACATTATTCTTTGTCTTCGTAAAAATCAAAGTCATCCAGTTCTTCACCAGATTCGACTAATTCGATGTCAGCATCAGGATTCGGATAGATTCCCAGTTCCCGAGCATCTGTCTCACTCTTAATATCAATTTTCCAGCCTGTTAATTTCGCTGCCAAACGGGCATTTTGTCCGCGCTTGCCAATTGCAAGGGATAATTGATAGTCAGGTACGACAACCGTAGTCGATTTCGCTTCTTCGTTCACTTGTACATCCAACACTTTGGATGGGCTTAGTGCATTTGCGACAAATACGACAGGTTCTTCAGACCATTCAACAATATCAATTTTTTCTCCACTTAACTCATTGACGATTGTCTGAACACGGCCGCCTTTAGATCCGACACATGAACCGACTGGATCAATGTCATCGCGGTGAGCAAAAACCGAAATTTTTGAACGATCTCCTGCTTCGCGCGCAATTGACTTGATTTCAACAATACCATCGTAGATTTCAGGCACTTCATTCTCAAACAAACGGCGAAGCAGTCCTGGATGTGTACGGGAAACAAAGACTTGAGGTCCGCGTGTCGTACGCTCTACTTTTGTAATATACACCTTGATGCGGTCATGCGGTTTGTAATGTTCATTTGGCATTTGTTCTGTCTGCGGAAGCACAGCTTCCACTTTGCCAAGGCCAACATACAAATTACGTGCATCCATCCGCTCAACAATGCCGTTGACAATGTCGTCTGCACGATCAACAAACTCTTCAAAAATCAGGCCGCGCTCGGCTTCACGTACCCGTTGTGTTACTACTTGTTTCGCTGTCTGTGCAGCAATACGCCCAAAGTTGCGCGGCGTCACTTCTTCTTCTACGACATCTCCAAGCTCGTAGGCCGGGTTGATCACTTGTGCATCTTCCAATGAAATCTGCAGGCGATCATCTTCGACTGCCTCTACAACATCTTTCCGAGAATAGACCAGCATTGTTCCAGTGTTCAAGTTTAAATCCACACGAACATTCTGTGCTTGGTTAAAATTCCGTTTGTATGCCGTTACTAATGCAGCTTCTATCGCTTCTATCAGGACTTCACGCGAAATCCCCTTTTGTTTCTCCAATACTTCAAAAGCATCCAATAACTCACTGCTCATTTTATTCACTCCCAGGTTCTTCAATCAGGTTTAACAGAAAAATCAATGGCCAAACGGATCACTGCAATCTTATCTTTCGGGATGTTGATTAGTTTTCTGCGTGTTTTGATCTTGATTTCAATTTCTACTTGTTCATCATCATAAGACTTTAAATATCCTTCAAACTCTTTCGCATCTTCAACCGGTTCATAGGTCTTGATGTAAATAAACTTACCGATAGCTTTTTCGTAATCTTTTTCCTTCTTCAGTGGCCGTTCTGCACCTGGTGATGAAACTTCCAGGAAATAATTTTGTTCGATCGGATCAAGCTGATCCAGAATTTCACTTAGCTTTTCACTTACCAAAGCACATTGATCAATATCAATGGGTGCTTCCGGATTGTCTACATATACCCGTAAAAACCAGTTGCGTCCTTCTTTTAAGAATTCCACATCTACAAGTTCCAGTGCCAATTCACTGGTGATGGGCTGTACTATCTTCTCGATTTGTTCTGTAATTTTGCTCATACAAGCCTCCCGCCAATTTTATGCCATAACAAACAGAAAAGAGCGGGAGAACCCACTCTTCTGCGACAGAGCTATCAGTAAATGTTACTACAATAATACCACAAATAGCCCTATGGTGCAACTGGCTAGAACAAGGACAGCTGGTTGGCTTCAGGCATTCCTTCCAGGCAGCCGTGATCGTCCATGTATTCAATGATTGTTTTTGAAACACGGCCGCGCTGCTGCAGGTCTTCCTTAGACAGAAACTCTCCATGTTCACGCGCTGCAACGATTGATTTTGCTGCATTGGTACCCAATCCTGGAATGGCATTAAAAGGCGGAATCAGGCTGTTCCCTTCAATGATAAACTGATCAGCAGATGATTTATACAAATCAAGCTTTTGGAACGTATACCCCCGCTCCACCATTTCCAGCGTCAATTCCATAACCGTTAACAGGTTTTTCTCTTTTGTTGAAGCTTCCAGTCCTTTGGAATTGATTTCATCAATTTTGGCACGGATCGAATGCGATCCTTTTGCCATGGCATTTACATCGAAATCTTCCGCACGAACTGTAAAATAAGCTGCATAATACAGAACCGGGAAATGCACTTTGAAATAAGCAATCCGCACAGCCATCAGTACGTATGCTGCAGCATGTGCTTTCGGGAACATATACTTGATTTTTTTACAGGATTCGATGTACCAGTTCGGCACGCCCTCTTTCTTCATCGCTTCCTCAAACTCTGGAGTCAAACCTTTCCCTTTACGGACAGATTCCATGATTTTAAACGCCAATGAAGATTCGAGTCCCTGGTAAATCAGATAGACCATGATGTCATCCCGGCAGCCGATTACATCGGACAGCTGGCACGTTCCATTTTGAATCAATTCCTGGGCATTGCTAAGCCAGACATCTGTTCCGTGGGACAGCCCCGAAATCTGGACCAGCTCTGAGAACGTATTCGGTTTCGTTTCCTCCAACATTTGACGGACAAAACGTGTACCGAATTCCGGAATGCCGAGCGTTCCAGTTTTACAACCGATTTGCTCTTTGGTCACACCGAGTGATTCTGGCCCCGCAAAAATTTTCATTACTTCCGGATCATCCGTTGGGATAGTCTTCGGATCGATGCCTGATAAGTCCTGCAGCATGCGGATAACAGTCGGATCATCGTGCCCAAGTATATCTAGCTTTAATAAATTATCGTGGATCGAGTGGAAATCAAAATGCGTTGTCTTCCATTCTGAATCCTGAGCATCCGCCGGGAATTGAATCGGTGAGAAGTCGTAAATGTCCATGTAGTCTGGGACAACGATTATCCCCCCCGGATGCTGGCCTGTACTGCGCTTAACTCCTGAGCAGCCCTGTACAAGACGATCGATTTCTGCACCTCGCAAGGTCATTTCCCGATCATTCGCATAGCCGCGAACATAACCATAGGCTGTTTTTTCAGCCACTGTACCGATCGTACCCGCTCGGAAAACATTATCTTCACCAAATAATTCTTTTGTATAATTATGGGCTTTCGATTGGTACTCACCACTGAAATTCAAATCGATATCGGGAACTTTATCGCCTTTAAATCCTAGGAACGTTTCAAACGGTATATCCTGTCCTTCTTTTTGATAAGGAACATCGCAATCCGGACAATTTTTGTCTTTCAAATCAAAGCCGGAGCCAACTGATCCGTCATCAAAGAACTCTGATTTCTTACATTTTCTGCAAATGTAATGCGGAGGCAATGGATTTACTTCCGTAATTTCAGTCAGCGTTGCAACCAGTGAAGATCCAACCGAACCACGAGAACCAACCAAGTAACCATCATCCAAAGATTTTTTTACGAGTTTATGTGAAATTAAATAAATAACCGCAAATCCATGTCCAATGATGGACTTCAATTCTTTTTCAATACGCGCTTCTACAATTTCAGGCAACTGCGCACCGTAAATCTGATGAGCCATGTTATAGCTCAGCTCCCGCACTTCTTCATCGGCACCTTCAATTTTTGGCGTATACAATTCATCTTTGATTGGCTTAACGACGTCAATCATCTCTGAAATTTTTAGGGAGTTTTCCACAACAAGTTCATGTGCTGTCTCGGCACCCAAAAAGTCAAAGGCATCCAGCATTTCATTGGTCG
>JASLAI010000370.1 GCA_030147225.1 Planococcus sp. (in: firmicutes)
ATCCAAATAGGGCTGGCCGTTATCCATTTGAATAAAGCCGCCTTCTGACATGGCCAGTACCGGTGAGAGTGAAGCTGGCAGCAATAGCCCGGACAAACCATACATATAGATATAGCCTCTATGGTTGATTTTAGCTCCGTAAGTCGCAAACGCATAATAGGAGCCGCGAATCGCCAGCAAAATCAAAGCCAGACTGGCTGGAACCAAAAGCGTGGTGCCGTAATAAAAGGCAGTCTGAGGAAAAAAACCAATGATTCCAACAAAGAAGAACACAAAGAACACATTGGTTACTTCCCAGACCGGTGATAAATAACGCTGAATAATTCCCGTCAAAATATGCTGCTTTCCGACAAAAGAGCTGTAGGCATTAAAGAAGCCGGCGCCGAAATCAATCGACGCCACAATGACATAAAGGAACAAGAACAGCCATAAAACGGATATTCCGATAATCTCCAAGGTCATTCTTCTTCACCGCCTTTGCTGTTTTCCCGCAACGCTAATTCTTTTTCAACTGGATTACGTTTGTACATTCTGGTCAGTACGACAACTGTACCGATACCCAGGATCACAAATAAGCCAGCGAATAAAATGATCATCAATCCTACCTGTCCACTAGTGGTGGCAGCTTCACCAACCTTCATATGGCCTCTGAGAATCCAAGGCTGGCGCCCGACTTCGGTAAACCACCAGCCTGCCTCTATGGCAATGAGCGCCAACGGTCCTCCAGCTACTGTCAACCAGCGGAACCACCTTGTCCGAATGAATGACCAGTTGCGCCAAGCGGCTACAACATATACAAAGGAGAAGAAAGCAAGCCACATGCCGATAGTAACCATCGTATCAAAGAGATAATGGATCCATAGCGGAGGTCTTACATCTTCCGCGAATTCATTTAGACCAGTAACTTCCGCAAACGGATCACTATGTGCCAGAATGCTTAATGCGTACGGAACCCTGATAGCATACTTCACTTCTTCACCATCTAAAACGCCGAACATCACTAAGCCTGCATCTTCTTCAGTTTCAAAATGCCATTCTGCAGCCGCCAGTTTTTCAGGCTGGTACTCAGCCAAATACTTACCGGAGAAATCACCGATTAAGGCAGTCGCAATGGCAAACACCAATCCGAGTTTCATAGTCAGAAACAAAGCTTTCTTATGATAGATATGTGTAGAGCCACCGAGCATGCGCAACGCTGCGATGGAAGCCAATACAAAGGCACTGGTCATGAATGCAGTAGCCATGACATGCGCGACTTTTGTCGGCACTGCCGGACTGAACATTGCAAGCAGTGGACTGACATTGATCATTTCACCGTTCAGTATTTCAAAGCCCTGCGGCTGATTCATGAAAGCATTGACGATGGTGATGAAAACAGATGACGCGGCAGCACCAAGCGCCACCGGTATGAGCAGCAGAAAATGTTTTCGCTGATCTTCAAAACGATCCCATGTGTAAAGATAAATTCCAAGGAAAATCGCTTCAAAGAAAAAGGCGAAGACTTCCATGAACAAAGGCAAAGCAATGACGTTTCCTGCCAACTGCATAAAATTCGGCCACAATAACGATAACTGCAGGCCAATAGCCGTACCGGTCACGACACCTACTGCAACAGTTATCACAAAACCTCTGGCCCACCGGCGAGCCAGTAAAATATAATGATCGTCTTTTTTCTTAATACCCACCCACTGGGCAATCATAATCATGAGAGGGACACCCACACCGATTGTTGCGTAAAGAATATGGAATGATAGAGTCATTAGTGTTAAAATGCGACTCAGAAAAGCCGGATCTTGAAATTCCAATCTACTCGTCTCCTTTTTTGCAAACATGTTATTTCGCTGTTTCTATACTCTTATTGTACATCAAACCGACTTTTCAAAACTCCTCCTAAGCCTTGCTTTCCTGCCAAACTTTGAATAAGCTGTGACAACGATTAAAGAAAAAGAATTGAAATTTTTCTTAATTTTTAGTATTCTATAGTGAATAAAGAAAAAGGGTGATGCATCTTGAGAACAACGCGGAAAGTATTTGCTTACATCACAAGAGGCGATGAGGAAAATCGTGAATTGCTTGTATTCGAGTACAAAGGAGAACCGGAAGTCGGGCTGCAAGTGCCAGGCGGTACCATCGAAGATGGAGAGCTGTTGATCGATGCGCTATACAGAGAAGTCAAAGAAGAAACAGGTTTGCCTCGGGAAGTCCTTGATTTCGTCGGAAAGATTCATAAGTATACGTACTACCCTGAGCATCAGGATAAAGCCTACGAACGGAATATTTTTCATTTCGAATACACGGGGGAACCCATCCATCAATTTGAACATACCATTAAAAGCCATGGACGCGACAATGGCATGACTTTGCTGTTTCGATGGGAACCGTTAAAAGATTTGCCGCAACTTGCAGCGGAGCAGGACAAAGCAATTGAATGGCTCTAGTCAGCAGGCCGGAATATAAAAAGCTGGAAAATGGAATCAGCTCCATTTTCCAGCTTTTTATTTGCGATCTTTTTCATTTAAAGAATCAATAGGGACATATATTTCAATATGGTTAGCCAGGTTTTCAAATACTGCTGGCAGCACGCCGCCATATTCGCCATCCAAGTTCAACAGCACCCTTTCTTTCGTGGTCACTGTAATTTTACTGGCTTTTGCATAGATTACATGCGGGTCTGATAAATGTTCGCCGCGCAATGCTAAAGACGCCACACGGATAAATTCTGCTATATTTAATTCTTTTAAAATAAGCAAAGTGAACTTTCCATCATTGATGCTGGCATCCGGTGCTAATTTTTCGAAGCCTCCGACAGAGTTGGTCAATCCGATTAAAAACATCATTGCGCTATCATCAAAAATCTCGCCATCATATTCAATGCGTACACGAGAAGACCGGATGGAAGGCAGCATCTCAATGCCTTTCAAATAATAAGCCATTTGTCCAAGTACCGTTTTCAGTTTACTCGGCACTTCATAGGTCAGCTCTGTTAATCTTCCGCCTCCTGCAATGTTGATGAAATAACGGTCGCCATTCATCAGTCCGATATCTACAGGGATTGAATCTCCTTTAAGGATGATGTCGACCGCCTTGGTAATGTCACGTGGAATATGGACAGCTCGTGCAAAATCATTGGTCGTTCCCATTGGAATGAGACCGATTTTTGGCCGATCTTCAAATTTAGCGATTCCTGAAACAACTTCGTTTAATGTGCCATCGCCACCCACAGCTATTACCAAATCAAAATTTCTCTCTACAGCAAAAGTCGCTGCCTGAACAGCATCACCTTCACAGGTTGTCGCATGGCAGGACGTTTCGTATCCAGCCTTCTCCATTTTCTCCAAAACTTCAGGCAGATGTTTCCGGAACAGCTCACGGCCGGAAGTTGGATTGTATATAATACGTGCACGTTTCATCAGATTCAGCCTTTCTGGACTTTCTGTAAAGCATAGACAGAAACAATCTGCGGATTATATTGAAGAATATCCAAGCACGATGTCCGCCTTTTCCTTATGGAAGATCAACTTTATTTTAATGCTTTTTCAAATGCTTGGCGCAAGTCCTCGTAGACAATTTTCCAAAAATCTTCAGTGTAGACAAACCCATCTGAAATTTCACCAATAACTGTTTTCATATGAAGATCGAATTGCGGATCATCTTTCTCAGGAAGAACCGATTTTTTCTCATCAACAAATTCCTGAACTTTTGGTGCTCTAGGTCCCCAATCACCAAGTACAGTGCCTTCTTCTGACAGGATGATGTATTTAGGAATTGAACGTCCGCCATTTGTTAGGTAACGGTCCATTAACTCTAGATTCTCGTCACGGTATACGCAATGAACTTCTAAATTTGCCGCATCTGTGATTTTTCGCAGGATGGCGTTATTCATCATGGCGTCGCCGCACCAATCTTCCGTAATTACCAGGATGTGAGGCTTCTTATCCTTCAGCAAAGACATGAATTCCGGATCCTCCGGCAAATCAAACTTTTCATAAATACTGTAGGACTTTTGCTGATTCGACTCCATTTGAGCCATATAGCTTTCCAGTGTAATGCCTTTTTCAAAATATTCCTGTTCGGTCATCATACAATCACTTCTCCTTATCCTACTTTACTGGCCAATCGGCCTAAAACTTCGAATGGTTTGATCCATAATCAATGGCAAATGAAGAAAAATCCACTGACTGTATTTTTTCGTTATTACCAGTTTACTGTTCTCCAGCAAAGTCTTCAAGGCTGAGATGCAGAAACCACTGTTTCCAGGCAGCTCTCTCCACATAAAAAATCGCTCCGTTTTATAGACGACTTGAAATCCTGTGTAGTTCCCGCCATTGAAATGATGATGTCAAATCTATGTCAGCATATGGCAGTCCACTCTTACTCTTTCACAATTCAACCATCCAATAGCTGTGATTAAGCGATGTGCAATAGCTCTCTCTATTCCATTCATCAAAAAAAGATGGCCCATAACGGACCACCCTTTTTTAAATCTCATTTTCTTACCGTTTCGCTATTTCTTCAAGAAGGATTTTATTGAGCAATGGCGGATTTGCCTGCCCTTTTGTCTGCTTCATGATCTGTCCGACAAGGAACCCAATTGCGCGGTCTTTGCCGTTTTTGAAGTCTTCAATCGATTGCGGGTTATTGTCGAGTGCTGTTGTGACGAATTCACGCAATGTGTTTTCATCCGAAATCTGGACAAGCCCTTTTGCTTTAACGATATCGTTCGCGTCGCCGCCTTTTTCAATCAATTCCTTGAAGACTTTCTTGGCAATTTTAGATGAAATGGTGCCATCCGAAATCAATTTGATCATGCCCGCTAAGCCCTCAGGTGTCAAAGCAGTATCGCTCAGCTCTTTTTGTTCAGCATTCAAGTAAGCAGATACTTCTCCCATCAGCCAGTTGGATGAAAGTTTTGCGTCAGCGCCGGCAGCAACCGTCGCTTCGAAGAAATCAGAAATCGGTTTTGCAAGCGTTAAAACCATAGCGTCATATGAAGACATGCCAAGCTCTGAAACGTAGCGTGCTTTCCGGGCATCCGGCAATTCGGGAATTTCAGCACGAACACGTTCCAACCAAGCATCATCAATGATGATGTCGACAAGGTCCGGTTCCGGGAA
>JASLAI010000149.1 GCA_030147225.1 Planococcus sp. (in: firmicutes)
CAATTCAAAAAAGGCGCATGCTACATGACTTAATCCAATAAAAAAGCTGGGCCAGAGAAAAAATCTCTGGCCCAGCTTTTCTTATTTCAATACCAGTTTCGTTACCGATTCAACTTGTGCTGTTTGCGGGAACATATCAACGGGCTGAATATATTCGATGCGGTAAATTTTGGTCAGTTGCTGCAAGTCCTTAGCCAATGTAGATGGATTGCAGGAAGTATAGACGAATCGTTTTGGTTTTACCTTCAAAATAGTTTTCAAAAGCGAATCAGCCAGTCCGGTTCTTGGCGGATCCACTGTCAATACGTCAGGAACGAATCCTTCAGTGCTCCAAAGTTCCAGCCATTTTTCGGCAGTACCGGTCACGTATTTGGCTGCATAACCCTGCTTTTTAGCATTAGCTTTTGCATCGACAACACTTTCGTGGATGACATCCATACCGCGGATTTCCTTGGCGCTGTCTGCGAGCCAAAGTCCGATAGTGCCGACGCCGCAATAGGCATCAACAACTTTTTCCTTGCCTGTCAATTCAGCTGCGCGTTTGATTTCGTTGTATAACTTGACAGTTTGTGTCGGGTTAAGTTGGAAGAAGGCGCGTGCTGACAGGTCGAATGCCAGTTCACCCAACTCTTCATGAATGGTGTCTTTGCCGAATAATGTAATCGTCTCATCTCCGAAAATAAGAGAGGTTTTTTCTTTGTTGATATTCTGAACAATGGAGACCAAGTTCGTATCAATTTTTTTCAGGCGTTCCAGGAGTAATTCTTTTTGTGGAATTTTTGAACGCGTCGTCACAAGAACCAACTGAATTTCGCCTGTTTTCACACCGGTCCGGACGACGATGGTCCGGATAATGCCTTTCATGGTCTTGCCGTCGTATATCGGCATTTTCAGTTCTTCCAAGATCCGCTTGACCGCATTTGTAATGACTGTCGTGTCGGGATGCTGAACGATGCATTGTTCGATATCCAAGAGTTGATGGGAGCCTTCAGCAAATAATCCGGCAATGACTTTCGTACCTTTCAACCGTGTTTGGAATTGGCTTTTGTTGCGGTAATGCCATGGGTCTTCCATGCCGATCGTTTTCTCTACATGAACTTTTGTACCTTTCAAGTACCGTTCCAATGCCTGGACAACCAGATCCCGTTTTTCGACTAGCTGCTGATCATAAGTCATGTGCTGCAATTGGCATCCGCCGCATGCTTCATAGATCGGGCATGGCGGTGTTTGGCGGTGAGGAGAGGGGGTCCGCATTTTAACGATGCGGGCCTCTGCGAAATTGCGCTTGACTACAGTCACTTGCGCGGTAATTTCTTCCCCTGGCAAAGCTCCCGGCACAAATACCACATTGCGTTTGAAATAGCCAATGCCTTCGCCGTTAATACCGAGCCGTTTAATCGTCATCGGAAATTTTTGACCTTCTTCAATAATGGGTTTATCGTTCATGGATATCACGTCCTTCAGTTAATCATCCCCCCATTATAGCCTTATTTATAGATATCAGCCAGTGCCGATCGCAAATTAGGAAACTTGAATTGGAAACCATGCTGCTCAAGGACAGTCGGAAGTACCCGCTGGCCTTCCAGAACCAATTGGCTTTTATCCCCCAAAGCGGTTTTTAATGCAAAGGAAGGAACTGGAATCCAATGGGGGCGGCCAAGTGCGTGTGCAATTTCTTTTCCGAATTCTTTCATTTGTTTAGGGTGGGGTGCCGTGACATTAAACGCCCCGCTAAGCTTCTCGTTATCCAATGCAAAAACTATGGCTCTCGCTACATCCTTTACGTGAATCCATGACAGCCATTGTTTTCCTGATCCGACCGTACCGCCTGCAAACATTTTATATGGCAAAGCCATTAACGGCAAAGCCCCATCCTCTTTGCCAAGCACGATGCCGAATCGGCCACATGCTACACGTAAACCTTCCTCTTCAGCTCGAGCGGCTAAAATTTCCCAATCACGTAGAGTTTGTGCTAGAAAGTCAGAAGCTCGATCGACTGAAGTTTCTGTATAGGTAGCGGTTTCCGATGGTGGATAAATCCCGATAGCACTGGCATTCACCAAAACTTTCGGTTTCTTTTTCAGATTTCGGATAATCCGCAATAATTCATTAGTGGCGTCAATGCGACTTGAATAAATCTGTTTCTTTTGGGTTTCATTCCAGCGTCCATCATTAATGGAAGCGCCAGCCAGATTGACAATGGCATCGATGCCTTCAAGCTGGCTTTCAGGAGCGGCATCTTTGGACAGCCACTTTACATATGTAAGCTTATCGGCAGTCCTTTTCGGATTTCTTGTCAAAATATATACCTCATCGCCTCTTTCTAACAGCAAGCGGGCCAATTCTTCACCGACAAATCCAGTTCCACCAGTAATTGCTATTTTCATTTCCTATCGCCTCCATTTTCTTATTAGCATACCCTTTTAGGAGTCAAGCTATGCCATTGTTGCTTTTAAAGGTGTATAATATGAGAAAGAGAGAGGTGCCAGTGAATGCCGATAATTTCAAAAATCACACAGGGAAAGAAAAACCCTGAAAGGTATAATATCTTTTTTGAAGATAAGTATGCTTTTAGCGTGGATGAAGCGGTGCTTATCAAACATCAGCTCACAAAAGGAAAAGAGCTGGATCAATGGACCATCGAAGAGATCAACTTCGAAGATGAAGTCCGAAAAGCTTACAATAAAGCGCTGTATTATCTTGGCTTCCGTATGAGAAGTGAAGGAGAAGTACGCCAGAAACTGAAAGAAAAAGAATACGGGAATGCCGTAATAGATGAAGCCATTAAAAAACTGTATATCCATAAATTCCTGGACGACCAGCAATTTTCAGAAGCATTGATGCGGACGCAAATTAATTCAGGGAAAAAGGGGCCGCGTGCAATCCAGCAGGATATGCAAAAGAGAGGGATTGACAAACAGATGCAAAAAGACGTTTTAGATTCCTATTCCGAAGAAGAGCAATTGGAAATTGCTAAAGGCTTGGCAGAGAAAATCGCCACGAAAGAAAAGATGAAGACACCAAGTCAGATTCATCAGAAAATCAGCGATAATTTAATGAGAAAAGGCTATAATTATTCTTTGATCAAACTGGCAATCGAAGGATTGGACCTTGAAAAAAACGATGATGAATGGACCGACATTGTCACAGAACAGGGCGACAAATTATGGCGCAAGCACAGCTCGAAACTGACCGGCTATGATTTAAAGTCGAAAGTGAAACAAGGGCTGTACCAAAAAGGATTTCCTGGTGAAGTGATCAATGATTACTTGGATAAAAAGGAGCTTGAAGATGACTGAAGAGAAACGCTACAGCGATATGACCGAACATGAACTCCGTGGAGAAATAGCCCGGTTGAAGGAAAAAGCCAGAAAAGCTGAACAATTGGGCATCGTCAATGAATTTGCGGTGTTAGAACGGAAAGCTATAATGGCGGCAGCTTATTTGGTCGATCCCGCCGATTTTAAAAAAGGAGAAGTTTACCGCATCGAAGGAGATCCGAATGTCTATTTCCAGATTGATTACCTTAAAGGGCGATTTGCTTGGGGATACCGAATGGGTGGAGAAAAACATACGGAAGCGTTGCCGATTTCCATGCTGCGCTCGTTAAAGGAAGGGAAGTAAGCGAATGAAAGAGATTATTGACCAACTGACAATCGAATTACAGGAAAAGAACCCGAATCTTTCGGAAGAAAAAGCACGTATCTGGATTGAACTTCTTGCATCCGACTTCGAATCGTCCTATGCCAAGGCTGGATACGATTACCAGGGGACTGCGGTAGTTGAAAAAGTAATGCGACAGTGGATTGACAGCTACGGCGATAAAATCCATGAATTCGCCGGCACCAATCCGAAATATGCTCATTTGTTGAAAGATTAATAAGCAAGCTTATAGTTAAACACGCTTTGCTAAAAACATTGAATCTCCAAACCTTTAACTAAAAAAAGAAAACGCGCACCCATAGGTGTGCGTTTTCTAATTATGACTGAAATCCAGTTTTTTCCTTAACTTATCTTCACTGAAAATCCACCCTGTGTATGAATTGATGATTTTACATTCTTTGTCCAAATGGGCAACAGCTACAAATGGATAATAATCATTGCTGCGGTAACGCAGGTCGATCAGCCGTACTTCAAAGATATCGCCATACTTGTTGATTTCCCAACGGTATAATGGAGAAAATGAGATGAAAGCCGAGATGTTTTTATCTTTCATTGCGGCTTGAATCAGATTATTTTCAGGCATCTCTTTTTTCATGAATTTATCATAGATGTTGATGGTCCGGCCATATGCACGTCCAACGTAGTGATGCTGATTGGTATCAGCTGCGACGCGCCAGTGAAAAAAGCGCATGGTCGGAGCTACAAAAACATCTGTGGCTCCAGGGATGGTATTGCGGACGGCTTTGATGATGGCTGCCTGTACTGCAAATCTTGCAATGTAGTAGAAGAACATGGCAACATAAAGGATGCTGATAGTTAAAATTGGGTCAGCACCAAATGCCCATATCATCAACGCCACTACATGAGCTCCGAAAATAATCGGGTCGAATGTATTGATGACGCCAAGGGCAACCCAGCGATTGGAAAACGGCCTGAGAGCCTGTGTGCCGTACGAATTGAAAATGTCGACGAACACGTGCATAAAGACAGCTAAAAATGTCCAAAGCCATAAATGAAGCAAATTGGCTTCTGGAAAAACAAAAGATAATGC
>JASLAI010000160.1 GCA_030147225.1 Planococcus sp. (in: firmicutes)
TCTTATGAACCTGAACATGCAGCTGCATTAGGTGGCTATACCTATTGCCTATATGAACTTGGTGAGTTCGAAGAAGCCTTGGAAGTATGCCGCGAACTGTTGAATGTCGGTCCGATCCATTACCTGGAAACCATGGAGTTATACATAAGTATTTTGATGCAAGTCCGTGAATTTGAAGAAGCGGAAAAAATGATCGAGGTTTTAATAGAAGAAAAAGTGCTGCCCGAAGAACGGTTGGAGCAGTTTCAGCAACTGCGCGATTTGAACGAACGGATTGCTGCCAATACTGCGACCGAAAAAGTCGATGCATCGCTTTATGCAATCGATCCGTTTTTGGCTTTGCACCCAGCTGAACAAGAGCAGTTGATTCTGGATTTGCCGACCACTTCTTATCAGGCTTTGAAAAAGAAGCTATTGGCCATTATTGAACATCCGGAAGCCGATTTATTGACGAAGACATACATATTGTTCATGTTGTACCAGGAAAAGATTGAAGCGGAAGTGGCAGTTCAGAAATTTCATTATAAAGGCACCTTCCATGTTAGCGAATTGCCAGACCCGGTAAACAACGGCCGGATCAGAAGCATTATGGCAATTATGGAAGATGTTCTAGCGAAAGATCCAACGCGCCTTGAACTGGTGAAAGAATTATTTGAACGCCATATTTATTTATTGTATCCATTTATTTGGGACGATTATAAAGAAGCAGAAGTGGCTCAAGGATACATGGATTACACCGAAGGGCTATTCAGCGGACTGACTTCCTTCCATGAAGATGAGAAGCTTCTGGAGCTGATTCAACAGGCTGAACTATGGTTTGAAACGCGGAATGGGTAGAAATAGTTGAACCTGTGGTCATGTGTGCTATAATATTGAAGTTGTCAAAATTCGTATAAAACGTAAAATGACTTTGTAGAAAATGTTTGGAGGGCTTATAATATGTCAGCAAAATGGGAAAAACAAGAAGGTAACACAGGGATTCTTACAATCGAAGTTCCTGCAGAAGAAGTAAACGCAGGTCTTGATAAAGCGTTTAAAAAAGTTGTAAAAGAAATTAACGTACCAGGCTTCCGTAAAGGGAAAATGCCTCGTCAAATGTTCGAAAAACGTTTTGGCGTTGAATCACTTTACCAGGACGCTTTGGATTTCATTCTGCCTGATGCTTACGCGAATGCAGTTGAAGAAGCAGGGATCAACCCAGTTGACCGTCCTGAAATCGACATTGAAACAATCGAAAAGAACCAGCCGCTTGTCTTTACAGCGAAAGTGATTGTAAAACCTGAAGTTGAGCTTGGCGAATACAAAGGTCTTGAAGCATCAAAACCTGATACTGAAGTGACTGACGAAGATATCGAAAACCAGTTGAAAGAAAACCAGGAGCGTTTGGCTGAGTTGACTGTTAAAGAAGACGAAGCGATCGTTGAAGGCGATACGGCTGTTATCGATTTTGAAGGATTTGTAGATGGAGAAGCATTTGAAGGCGGACAAGGCAGTGACTACTCTCTTGAAATCGGTTCAAACTCATTCATCCCAGGATTCGAAGAGCAATTGGTTGGCGTAAAAACTGGAGAAGAAAAAGACGTAGAAGTCACTTTCCCAGAAGAATACCATGCTGCTGAACTTGCAGGTAAAGCTGCAACGTTTAAAGTAAAAGTAAACGAAGTTAAAGGCAAAGAACTTCCAGAGTTGAACGACGAGCTGGCTAAAGAAATTGATCCAGAAGTTGAAAGCTTGGAAGCACTTCGCACGAAAATGAAAGACAGCTTGATCGCAGAGAAGAAATCTGCTGCTGATGCTAAGCTTCGCGACGAATTGGTACAAAAAGCGGCTGAAAATGCAACAATCGATATTCCTCATGCCATGATCCACACTGAAATGGACCGTATGATGAGTGATTTTGAACAGCGCTTGACTCAACAGGGGATGAACCTTGAGTTGTACTTCCAATTCTCTGGCCAGGACGAAGCTGCACTTCGTGAGCAAATGCACGGTGATGCTGAAACACGCGTACGCGTTTCATTGACACTTGAAGCAATTGCTGAAGCTGAAAACATGCAAGTGACTTCAGAAGACATCGACAAAGAGCTTGAAAAAATGGCTGGTCAATTCAATATGGACATTGAACAGATCAAAACAGCTTTAGGTGGAACTGAAATGCTTGAAAATGATATTCGTATGCAGAACACAGTTGAGTTCCTAGTGGACAACGCTAAAATCTCTGAATAACACATAAGCAGTAAATATAGAATAGGCAAACAAGGTGCGGAGACGCACCTTGTTTTCCACTACATAGAACACTGAATTCATACATCCACAGCCGCAAAATTGACTGTGAATCTAAATAGTTGCTACAATTACGATAATCTTGTAAGATAATGGCTTGAATAGGGGTGAATACATTGTTCAAATTCAATGACGAGAAAGAACATTTAAAATGTTCATTTTGTGGCAAACCACAAGAGCAGGTTCGTAAACTGGTCGCAGGACCGGGTGTTTATATTTGTGACGAATGTATTGAGCTTTGTACGGAAATCGTAGAAGAAGAGCTTGGTACAGATGAAGAAGTAGAATTCAAAGAAGTGCCTAAGCCAAAAGAAATTCTGGATATTTTGAATGGCTATGTAATCGGTCAGGAAAAAGCGAAGAAGTCACTGGCTGTAGCAGTATATAATCACTATAAACGCGTCAACTCCAACAGTAAGATTGATGATGTTGAGTTGTCGAAATCCAATATTGTATTAATCGGACCAACAGGGAGCGGTAAAACTTTACTTGCTCAAACTTTGGCTCGTATTCTCAACGTGCCGTTTGCCATTGCAGACGCAACTTCGTTGACGGAAGCCGGCTATGTTGGGGAAGACGTGGAAAACATATTATTGAAGCTGATTCAAGCTGCAGATTATGATGTTGAGCGCGCAGAAAAAGGAATCATTTATATCGATGAAATCGATAAAGTGGCTCGCAAATCCGAAAACCCATCGATTACGCGCGATGTTTCCGGTGAAGGCGTACAGCAGGCTCTTCTGAAAATTTTGGAAGGTACAACTGCGAGCGTACCACCGCAAGGCGGACGCAAGCATCCTCATCAGGAATTCATTCAGATCGACACGACAAACGTATTGTTTATCGTAGGTGGCGCTTTTGACGGAGTAGATCAAATCATTAAACGCCGTCTTGGCAATAAAGTCATCGGTTTCGGTGCAGACCCGAACAAGGAAGAACTTGATGAGAAATCATTGCTTAGCCAGTTGATTCCTGAAGATCTATTGAAATTCGGTTTGATTCCAGAGTTCATCGGCCGTTTGCCAGTATTGGCGAGCCTTGAGCAATTGGATGAAAATGCATTGGTCCAGATTTTAACTGAACCTAAAAATGCATTGATCAAACAGTATCAGAAAATGATGGAGCTTGATGGCGTTAAATTGACTTTCGAACCTGGAGCACTTGTTGAAATTGCGAAACTTGCGATTGAACGCAAAACCGGTGCCCGTGGACTTCGTTCGATTATCGAAAACACCATGCTTGAAGTGATGTTTGATCTTCCTTCACGTGAAGATATCGTAGAATGTGTCATTACTAAAGAAACTGTTGCGGATAGCGTACAGCCTAAACTTATCTTGGAAGATGGCTCCGTGTACGTTAACGACAATAACGAGAAAACATCCGCATAATGACTGGAACATCACCCAGTGGAACTTTCTCGCTGAGTGCTAAGTGAACCAATCAAAAAGGATGATACGGGCTGACTCTTGATCGTGCGCATCCGCGCGTTCTGAGTTAGTCCGTTTTTGTTAGAAAAGCGGAAGCGGCCGTTCAGCTCCGACAAGCGCTGGAAGCTTACCGGTAATGGCGTTCTTCAGCCATTGGCGGAAAGGCTGAAGCGACTCGAGGAGTTGGCCGCTGAAGCTGGACAGAGAAAAGCGGAAGCGGCCGTTCAGCTCCGACAGGGGTAAGACGATCCGGTGAAGCGGCGTGTTTTCAGCCGCATAGCCGGAGTGGCTTACACCCAGAGGAGCTGGCTGCTGCAGCTGGACAAAGAAAAGCGGAAGCACCTGTTCAGGCTCTATAGATACACCGGCGAGCCCAGTTGCTTCAGATTCACGTTGAAAATATTCCCGGAGGTGACTTTTCACATGGCTAAGAAAAAAGTTACAAAACGCGTGCCACTATTACCGTTGCGAGGATTACTCGTATTTCCGACAATGGTGCTGCATATAGATGTCGGTCGTGAGCGTTCCATGGCTGCATTGGAACACGCATTGTTGGAAGACAATATTGTCTTTTTGGCGACTCAAAAAGATATGAGCACGGAGCAGCCTGAAAAAGACGACCTTCATAAAATCGGTACTTTGGCTTATGTTAAACAGATGCTGAAATTACCAAATGGCACAATTCGTGTGTTGGTTGAAGGCTTAGAACGCGGACAAATGAAAAATTACGAAGAAGCTGATAACTTTACAGTTGTTGAAGTGACATCTTTCCCTGATGAGACCGAAAGAGATGCAGAACAAGATGCCTTGATGCGTTTATTGCTGGAGCATTTTGAGAACTATGCAAAGAGTTC
Organism: Planococcus sp. (in: firmicutes); assembly: GCA_030147225.1. Classification (GTDB taxonomy): domain Bacteria; phylum Bacillota; class Bacilli; order Bacillales_A; family Planococcaceae; genus Planococcus. The sequence continues at coordinate 4,565 of JASLAI010000160.1, forward strand.
AAAAAAAGTGACAACGGAAACCTACAATACCGTTGCAGATATTGAAGAGCCGGGCCGTTTAGCGGATATGGTCGCTTCTCATCTTTCAATGAAAGTAGCTGCTAAGCAAGAAGTGCTGGAAACTTTCGATATCAGTAAGCGATTAGAATTGTTGATAACGCGGTTGCACAGTGAACAGGAAGTAGTGGATCTGGAAAAACGGATCAACCTTCGCGTGAAAAAAGCGATGGAGCAAACTCAGAAAGAATTTTATTTGCGCGAGCAGATGAAGGCTATTCAAACTGAACTTGGAGATAAAGACGGCAAATCTGCTGAAGTAGTCGACTTGAAAAAGCGGATAGAAGAAGCAGATATGCCGGAATCCACTCAAAAAGTAGCTTTGAAAGAACTCGATCGTTATGAGAAATTGCCTGCAGCAGCAGCTGAAAGCGGCATTATCCGTAATTACATCGAGTGGCTTGTGACAATCCCGTGGTCAGAGGCAACAGAAGATCGTCTGGATATCAAATACGCTGAAGAAGTCCTGGCCCGTGACCACGACGGACTGGAAAGCGTCAAAGAACGTGTACTTGAGTATTTGGCTGTTCAACAGATGACCAATTCCTTGCGCGGTCCCATCCTTTGTCTAGTAGGCCCTCCAGGTGTTGGTAAAACCTCTTTGGCAAAATCGATTGCTGAATCATTGGACCGTAATTTTGTCCGTGTATCACTTGGCGGCGTCCGTGATGAATCGGAAATACGCGGCCATCGCCGTACTTATGTCGGTGCAATGCCAGGGCGTATTATACAAGGAATGAAAAAAGCTGGAACTGTAAACCCGGTGTTCCTTTTGGATGAAATTGATAAGATGTCGAACGATTTCCGCGGCGATCCGTCTTCAGCGATGCTTGAAGTATTGGATCCGGAACAGAATAATTCATTCAGTGACCATTATGTAGAAGAAACTTATGATCTTTCGAATGTACTATTTATCGCAACTGCCAATGACCTAGGGTCGATTCCAGGACCTTTGCGCGACCGTATGGAAGTCATTTCGATTGCCGGTTATACGGAAGCAGAGAAACAGATGATTGCGAAAAACCACTTAGCACCGAAACAATTAAAAGAACATGGACTGACGGAAGAGCAGTTGCAGTTTAAAGACGAAGCATTGCTCAATATCGTCCGCTACTACACGCGTGAAGCCGGTGTCCGTGGACTGGAACGACAAATTGCTTCGATTTGCCGCAAAGTGACCAAGCAGATCGTCTCAAAAGAAAAAGAACAAGTAATTGTCGGCTCAGAAGAAGTTGAGTCTTACCTTGGAAAACGCAAATTCCGTTACGGCATGGCAGAAACAGAAAACCAGATCGGCGTCGCAACAGGCCTTGCCTACACGACTGTCGGAGGCGATACGCTTCAAATCGAAGTTTCCCTGTCTGCAGGAAAAGGCAAATTGCAATTGACTGGTAAACTAGGTGACGTCATGAAGGAATCTGCACAGACGGCTTTATCATTCGTTCGTGCCCGCGCAGAATCTTTAGGCATAGATCCGAATTTCCACGAATCGCACGATATCCATATCCACGTTCCCGAAGGCGCTGTTCCAAAAGACGGTCCTTCAGCAGGGATCACTATTGCTACAGCATTGGTTTCCGCTTTAACGAAACGTCCGATTCGCCGCGAAGTCGGTATGACTGGTGAAATCACGCTTCGTGGACGCGTTCTGCCAATCGGCGGGATCAAAGAAAAAACCTTGAGTGCCCATCGTGCGGGTCTCAAAACCATCATCCTGCCGATTGATAACGAGCGGGATCTGGAAGATATCCCAGAAACAATCCGCGAAGAACTGACCTTTAAATTGGTCTCTCAAGCAGACGAGGCATTGGATATTGCCTTGGAAGGAGAAAATGAATGAAGGTTAATAATGTAGAACTAGTAATCAGTGCCGTCCGCCCGGATCAGTATCCGGAAGATGGCCTGCCGGAATTCGCTTTAGCAGGGCGGTCAAACGTCGGCAAATCGTCTTTCATCAACAAAATGATTGGGCGTAAAAGCATGGCCCGCATTTCATCAAAACCCGGCAAGACACAAACTTTGAACTTCTATAAGATCGAAGAAAAACTTTTCTATGTCGATGTTCCGGGATACGGCTATGCCAAAGTGTCGAAGAGCGAACGCGAAGCATGGGGCAAAATGATTGAACGTTATATCACGGACCGCGAACCATTGCGTGCAGTCATTCAAATCGTTGATTTGCGCCATCCGCCAAGCAGAGACGACATCGCCATGTATGACTTCATGAAACATTACGGCATACCGTGCATCATCATCGCGACCAAAGCGGATAAAATT
>JASLAI010000164.1 GCA_030147225.1 Planococcus sp. (in: firmicutes)
GTCAGCAAACCAAATAAATTGCCATATACGCGCCCTGTCTTGCCTCGGATTAATTCGGCCATATCTGGATTTTTCTTCTGCGGCATGATGCTTGATCCCGTTGAGAATGTGTCGTCGAGTTCAATAAAACGAAACTCTTCACTCGACCAAAGAATAATCTCTTCGGCAAAGCGGGACATGTGCATCATCAATACCGACGAATTGCTGAGAAATTCCAGGATAAAGTCCCGGTCACTGACAGCATCCAGGCTGTTTTGGTAAACGCCTGAAAAGCCGAGAAGCTCTGCCGACAATTCACGGTCAATCGGGAAAGTCGTACCCGACATCGCACCCGCTCCAAGCGGAGAGATATCGATGCGCTTCAAAGATTCCGTCAATCGCTCTTTATCACGCTGCAGCATCCAGAAATACGTCATCAAGTGATGGCCGAATGAAATCGGCTGAGCACGCTGAAGATGTGTATAGCCTGGCACAATTGTTTCCACATGCGTTTCCGCCTGTGACACGATGGCATCTTGGAACGCTGTGATAGCTTCGATAATTTCCTGTACACGGTTTTTTAAATAAAGATGCATATCGGTGGCTACCTGATCATTACGGCTTCTCGCCGTATGCAATTTGCCGCCGACAGGACCAATTTCATCGATTAAATGTTTTTCCAAGTTTAAGTGGATGTCTTCGTTCGATACACTGAATTCCAAATCGCCGTCTTGCGCTTTCTGTTTCAGCGTCTCGAGACCGGATAAAATTAGCTCCGCATCTTCATTAGAAAGAATCTGGCAGGCAGCCAGCATTTTTACATGCGCTGTGCTGCCTTCCAAATCCTCCATTACAAGCTTTTGATCATAGGAAATTGAAGCACCGAACTCATCGACCCACTGTTCGGCCGATTTTTGAAAACGGCCGCCCCACAGTTTGGTCATGCTTTCACCTTCTCTTTCAAGTCTTCAGGAACAGCAACTTCTTTCTTGTTGACCATTGCATTGACGACTGTCGGAAGGCCCCATAGCTCGATAAAGCCGACTGCTGATTCATGATTAAACGTATCATCTGTAGAATAAGTGGCCAACTGTTCGCTGTAAAGAGAGTTTGGTGATTTACGGCCTTCAATGATTGCATGCCCTTTAAACAATTTCACACGAACTGTTCCATTAACATAAGTTTGCGTTTCTTTAAGGAAAGCTTCCAATGCAACACGCAGTGGAGAGAACCATAAACCTTCATAAATCAATTCAGTCAACTGCTTTTCGATGACCGGTTTAAAATGAGCCATTTCTTTTACCAGCGTAATATCCTCAAGTTCTTTATGTGCAGCAATCAAGGTCATAGCAGCTGGGGCTTCATAGATTTCACGTGATTTGATGCCGACCAGTCTGTTTTCAATATGATCGATTCTTCCTACACCGTGCTTGCCTGCAATTTCGTTCAATTCCAGGATCAATTTAGAAAATGAGTATGAAACGCCATTCAATTGAGTTGGAACACCATTAACAAATTCGATTTCGACGATATCTGGTGTGTCGGGTGCATCTTCTAGCGAAGAAGTAATGTCATAAGCTTCTTCTGGCGGCGTAGCCCATGGGTTTTCCAGTACGCCACATTCGTTTGCACGTCCCCAAAGGTTTTGGTCAATGGAGAACGGGCTATCTAAATTTACAGGAATTGGAATGTTATGCTCTTTCGCATAGGCGATTTCCTCATCACGAGACCATGCCCAAGCACGAACAGGCGCAATCACTTCAAGGTTCGGATTCAATGATTTGATGGAAACTTCGAAACGCACTTGGTCGTTCCCTTTTCCTGTGCAGCCATGAGCTACAGCAGTAGAACCGGTAGCTTCTGCAATTTCAACCAATTTTTTTGAGATTAACGGACGAGACAGTGCAGAAACCAATGGATATTTGCCTTCGTATAAAGTATGCGCCTGAAGTGAAATTAATGCATATTCATCTGCAAATTCGTCTCTTGCATCGATCATATAGCTTTCAACCGCTCCTACTTGAAGCGCTTTTTGTTTAATAAAATCTAAATCTTTGCCTTCCCCGATATCCAGGCATACTGCGACGACATCGTAGCCTTGTCCTTTCAGCCACGGAATGGCCACCGATGTATCTAATCCACCTGAGTATGCGAGTACAATCTTTTTATTCAATATGAAAACCTCCAATGTATTTTTATGCAATGTTTGAAATGAATATACACATCTTATCATGGATTTTTACCGAGTGCAAGAGATACAACTAGAAATTTTTCATGAAAAAAAGCGGCCAAAGCCGCTTTTGTTTTTCTTTATTCACTTGGCTCTCCGCCAATTGTGTACTCATGTGTGTCCAAATCGATCCGGACTTCTGACATTTCTCCTGTTTCCATATTGCTAAACAAGAAACCAATTTCATTATCGCGTACGATCGGCTGTCCCATCATGATTAATCGCGACAACTGTTCTTTGTTAATAAATGCTTCAAGCGCTTCTGATTGCGCAACAGAATCTTCATCGGTCAGAATTGTGATCGTTTCCGCTTCACCTTGCATTGGAAAAGATTCGGCTAACGGTCCTTGATAATCCATGCTGACTTTCATTCCTGTGCGAATATCACGAACCACGCCTTCAGTCGTTTCAGCGCCATCACTAAACTGCACTTTGACGTCTTCTGGAATGGCAAAGTAAATATTGTTTACCAGGATGTCTTCTCCGCTGACTTGCGTAATAAATCCTTCTTCAGTCATGCTTTTTTGTTCAACAGCCATCTCTGCTTTATCTTCTTCTCCGGTTTCAGCCGAATCAGTTTCTTCATTAGAACATGCTGCAAGCAACAGGACACTAGATAAAAATAAACCCCATTTTTTCAAAGCTACCCAATCCTTTTCCTGTAAATTCGTGGTGTCTAAATCGATAATGATTTAATTTTACCTGTTGTACGGAATAGTTGCAATTATCAGCTGCGGTTTCAACTCTTACTATAGTAGAAGATGCCGTCATCACCTAAAAGCTCTGTGATCAAGCCATCTTCCAGCAGATAGTCGATTTGGCCGATTGTTTCCGATAAAGTGAGTCCAAGTTCTTTTTCATAAGCATGGGAAAACAGCTCTTTTGTCAGTCCATAAACGGTACGCTGTTCGTCGCCTATCATTCCAAGCGCTTTCATAGCCCGCTGATGCTGTTTTGTCAGCCGGGCTGTAATCAATTCGTCGACGTTTCGAACTTCTGCTCCGTGTCCGCTGTAAATGACCTCTACTGGCATTTTCAATAAACGGCTGAGAGAAGCATTATACTGCAGCAATGATTTTGGCCTTCCTTGAGCCGGGTCCAGCGGTGGTTCAATCAATGGGTTGGATGAAACTTTGGCAATGACGTGGTCCCCACCGATCATTTCATGTGTTTCTTTGTTCCAGAAGGACAAGTGGCTCTGTGCGTGTCCGAGCGTTTCAAGGACTTCCCATTCCGGATGGCCCGGCAAGGCATCGCCTTCATTGATGGACATGTCCAAAGGACGGCTTCCCATCAGATTCAAGGGCCGCTTCATTTTTTTGACCCAAAACTCCAAATCACCTGGAACTCCTTCTTCCTTTAAACGCTCCAGATAAAAGGCATCATGGTAGTCGAAGAAATTTTGATCACGGCGAAGCCAAAGGTCGTTGTATGGGTGTCCATATAATTTAGCATTTTCAAACCCGTCCACCCATCCGGCATGATCAGGATGATGATGAGTCAAGACAACTTGTTCCACATCGCCCGGTTCTGCACCGAACTCTTTCAGCCCAGCCTTAATGGCCAGCCAAGCTTCAGGAGTTTTAGGTCCTGCATCGATCAAAGTAAGCATATCACCTTTTAACAGATAAGAATTGACGTCTCCTACAGCAAAAGGTGTCGGTATAATAATCTTATGTAAAGTCAATCTAGCCATCTCCTTTAAATGAATCACTATTCATCTATCATACATGGAAAATGGAACGCCGTCACTCCTTTGAAGAGTTTGACAAAAGCCCAGTCTTTCGTCTATAATTCACTAACATATGTGAGCGAAGATAAAGACCAGTACACAATGTGATGGTGTAAAGAGAGTGCAGCTTAAGCTGAAATGCGCACCCCCTCTCCTTTGTGGAACCTCCTTTTGAGCTGCCGTGAAAACACGGCCGTTAGTCCGCGTTATGGACATCGAGTGGTGTCTTTATGGCAAACTTAGGTGGTACCGCGGAAACAAAGCGTTTTCGTCCTTGTATAAACAGGGATGATTGCGCTTTTTAATTTGAGGAAAGAGAGTGATTCGAATGAAAATAGTCTGTGTAGGAGCCGGATCCATGGCGGAGTCCATGATCCACGGCTGGATCAACAAACGCATTATGAAACCGGAAGAAATATCAGTGATGAACAAATCGGACCACGATCGCCTGGAATTTTTAAGTGACGAATACGGCGTCAATATTGTCTGCCAGGAAAAAACTGAACTGAAAGATGCCAATTTCATCTTGCTGGCGATGAAGCCGAAAGATGTGGAAGCTGCACTCAGCGGCATAAAAGACAAGCTGACCGCCAACACCGTCATCGTTTCAGTTGCTGCAGGCATTTCGATTAAAACCATACAGAAGCATGTTGGTGATTTCCCGGTAGCCCGTGCGATGCCTAATACATCTGCCAAAATTGGGAAATCGGCCACTGGAGTGGCATGGAGTAAGCATGTGTCGAAAGAGCAGCAGCATGAATTGCGGAACCTCTTGTCTTCAATAGGCAGCGTAACAGTTGTAGAAGAAGATCAATTGCATGCTGTAACAGGCGTTGCAGGCAGTGGACCGGCTTATATTTATTATTTTGCGGAAGCGATGACTGAAGCAGCCGTAGCGAATGGCCCGTCAAATGCTGACGCCAAAAAACTGGTTCGCCAAACTTTTGCCGGGGCAGCAGAAATGCTGCAGCAGGAGGATTTTGCTGAATTGCGAGTAAAAGTAACAAGCCCGAACGGCACTACTGCCGCTGGCCTCAATTCTTTAGAAGAAAACCACTTCAAGGAAATCATCGGCGAATGTGTAACGAAAGCTTCGGAACGCTCAAAAGAGCTCGGAAAAGAATTTAAGTAAATTTTTCTGTATACTTTGTAGTTGTATATAGATGAGGAGGCTGACTTATGGCGAAATTGTTCGAAACCTATTCAATCAAGGAAACTACTTTCAAAAATCGTATTGTAATGGCACCGATGTGCATGTATCAAAGCGATCAGGAAGATGGCAAAGTAACTGATTGGCACCGCGTCCATTATCCGACACGCGCAGTTGGAGGCGTTGGCCTTATTATTACAGAAGCAACAGCGGTTCAGCCGCAAGGGCGCATCTCGGCAAGAGATCTTGGCATCTGGAGTGACCTTCACATTGAAGGCCAAGCGGAGATTGTTCGACTTATGAAACAGAACGATGCCAAAACCGGCATTCAACTGGCTCACGCCGGCAGAAAAGCGACCGTTGAAGGCGAGATCTATTCAGCCAGTGACATTGCATTCGATGATAGCTACCAAACACCTAAAGCAATGTCTGCAGCAGATATCGAAGAAACGATTGAGGCTTTCAAAAAAGGGGCAGCCCGTGCTAAACAAGCTGGGTTTGATGTGATCGAGATTCATGCAGCGCATGGCTATTTAATCAACCAATTTCTCTCTCCGTTAACAAATAAACGAGCTGATGAGTATGGAGGCAACACAGAAAACCGCTACCGAATTCTGCGACAAGTCATCGATGCAGTCAATGAAGTATGGGACGGCCCACTTTTTGTGCGAATTTCTGCGCACGACTACAGTGAAGGCGGTATGACACCAGAACAATACGTGGAAATGTGCCAATGGATGAAACAGCAAGGCGTTGATTTGATCGACGTCAGCTCCGGTGCCGTAGTGCCTGCGAAAATCCGTGTGTTCCCTGGCTACCAAGTACCGTTTGCCGAACTCATTAAAACGCGTACACCAATTGCGACAGGAGCGGTCGGTTTGATCACCAGTCCGCTGCAGGCAGAGGAAATTCTTCAAAACGACCGTGCAGATATGGTCTTCCTGGCCCGCGAGCTGCTTCGAGACCCTTATTGGGCATATACAGCGGCAAAAGAACTGAACGCTGAAATCGCGGCTCCAGTGGCTTATAAACGCGGTTGGATATAAGGCGGTTGCAAAATACTTCAGATTTAGTATACTAAAGGTAACGTAAAAAACCGAATGCGTAAGCATTCGGCCAGCTGTATGCCGCCACGAGAGCGGTTGGCTGGAATATAGGCTTAAAAAATAACCGTCATTCCACGCCACATGGGACGGTTATTTTTTTTTGTTGACGACCAAAATCATGGAAACGACAAGTGTCAAAGCGCTGATCGTTAACCCGATACTCGTAAAAACGAGACCGAATGATTCTGCAATGGTCATGTTACCACCCCCTTTCCTGGGGAATGGCCAAACCGCCCTCATACAGCTGTACCTTTATTTTATCACAAAAAGAACATATGTTCTATTATTTCCATAAAGTTTTTTTGTACTTACTAAAAAAAGCCATCTTTTAGGGACGGCTTACCTGTTTCTTCCTGATTTTCTTGTCTTGCTGAAGCCACTCGAACTCCGAAAAATCTTGGGCAATATAGCCGCATGAATGGATTTCCTTCATCTGCTTCAGCAGCACCTTTTCGTCTTCCGGCAAAAAACGGGCACTGATATGATTCATGATCAAAGCTTTTGCACCGGCCAAACGGGCGGTTTCTGCTGCTTCATAAACAGTTGAATGGCCATATTCTCCAGCCATTTTTTTTGAGTTGCCGTCGAAGGTCGCTTCATGCACCAGCACATCTGCTTCGCTGGCCAACTCTATAGCCGATTCACAAAAGCGGGTGTCTCCAAGAATAGCGACAATAAACCCTTGTTTTTCGGGCTCTGTGACATCTTTGCTGCGCACCAACTGGCCGGAAGCGGTCTCCACATCTTCCCCATTTTTCAGCCTTGCCAGCAACGGACCTTTCGGGACACCCAGTGCCAACGCCTTATTGACCAATAGCTTCGGCGGCAATGGCTTTTGGGTAATGCGAAAACCGAAAGACGGGATGACATGGTCGAGCAAACGGGCTTCCACCGTCATCAGCTCATCTTCAAACAGCAGGCCTTCTTCCATTTCACGATAGACAATCGGATAGGTCAAATGGGTGCGGCTAAGTGATAGGGTCATTTCAATAAATTCCTTGATTCCTTCAGGCCCATAAATTTCCAGGGGTTCGTCTCCGCCTTGAAATGAACGGGAGCCAAGCAGGCCGGGCAATCCAAAAATATGGTCCCCATGCATATGGGTAATGAAGATTTTTTCAATTTTGCGCGGCTTTACTGTAGTATGGAGGATTTGATGCTGTGTCGCTTCGCCGCAATCGAATAGCCAGACAGTTCCCCGCTCTTCCAGCAACTTCAGCACCAGCGCAGAGGTATTGCGTTGTTTAGAGGGCATCCCTGCTCCGGTTCCCAAAAATAATAATTGCATGCTTTCCCTACTTTCTCTCGTGGTCATGGTCGTCCAAAAAATCTTTGCTGAAGCTTGTTTTGGAATCGTAATTCGTTTTTTTGATTTTGGTTCCCCTCGTTAAAACACTTTTGCCGAAACGACTTTCCAATTTAGCCATCAAATCCAGAATCGGTTCTTCTTTGGCGTGCTCTTGAAAATTAAAAATTGATAATTGTTCAGTCATATCGCCTTTATCAGTTACATTTGAAACAGTTACGCCGATCAGCCGCAAGGGTTCCCCATTCCAGTGCCTGGTGAATAGATGCCAAGCGTTTCGATGAATATCATCTGCTTTCCATACCGTATTATTCAATGTGATGCTGCGGGTTCTATTTTTCCAATCGGAGCTGCGCGTCTGGATGCTAACTGTAGGGCCTGCCAGTTCTTTCGCCGCTAACCGGCTGGCTACTTTCTCGCTAAGCTGACGAAACAATGCTTTTAAATTTTGTTCATCTGTTTCATCTACTGGCAAAGTTGTTGATGTGCCAACACTTTTGGTATCGTAAATCGAATCCGGATCCACCGGACGATCATCAATGCCATTGGCACGTGCCTGCAGCCGAATGCCGTTTTTCCCCATCTTTTCTTTGATCAACCCTTCATTCGCTGTCGCCAAATCTCCAATGGTTTTTATCTTGAGACTTTTCAGTCTAGCTGCTGTGCTTTCTCCGATTCCATGCATGTCAATTACTGTTTTTGGCCATAGCAAAGCTTGAATATCCCTTTTCCGCAAAACGGTTATTCCCATAGGCTTTTTCATGTCTGAAGCGGTTTTGGCCAAAAATTTATTAGGAGCAATGCCGATTGAACATGGCAGATCCAACTCTGCCAGCAAACGCTTCTGGATTTCACTCGCGATCTCCAAAGCATGCCGTTGTTCCGTCAACTCCGTAACATCCACATATCCTTCATCAATCGACACAGGCTCCACCATTTCGGTGTAGGAACGCAGGATTTCGAACATCGCCTTGGACGCAGCCCGGTACCGTTCAAAGTTCGGCGGCAACAGCAGGAGCTCCGGATATTTCCGCTTGGCTTCATGCACCTGCATCGTCGTATAAATGCCATGTGCACGCGCTTCGTAAGAACAAGTGACGATAATTCCTTTTCGTTCTTTTGGATTTCCGGCAATGGCAATCGCTTTGCCTTTAAGCTCCGGATTGTGCGATTGTTCGACGGAGGCGTAAAAACTATTCATATCAATATGAAAAATAACTCGGCTGGCCATGAAAATCGCTCTTCTTTCCGTTTTCTTTCAGTGTATCAAAAAAAGAGAGAACATACATCCTGTTCTCTCTTTTTGTTAAGCCAACCTAATTCAGTTAAGCGTGGATTCTTTAACGATTTCAACCAGCATTTCAGTCAATTTTTCAAGTTCTTCTATCGGCATGCGTTCGTTCTTTGTATGGATTTCTTCATAACCGACACATAGGTTGACCGTCGGGATGCCGAAGCCATTGAAGATATTGGCATCACTGCCGCCCCCGCTTGTCAGGATCGGTGACGGACGCCCAATTTTCGCTGCCGCTTTTTGTGCAATTTCCACGACTGGATCCATGTCGTCAAAATGGAATCCTGGATACATCAACTTGACTTCTGTCTCAGCACGTCCTCCAAGACTTTTCGCTACTTGTTCGAAAACGGATTCCATATGGATTGTCTGCGCCGCAAGTTTGTCTTCGCTGATCGAACGAGCTTCCGACAAAATATTGACTTCATCACAAACGATATTGGTAGCTCCGCCGCCTTCAAAATGTCCGATATTGGCAGTTGTTTCTTCGTCGATGCGGCCGAGAGTCATCTTGGCAATGGCTTTTGCAGCAATCGTGATGGCAGAAATACCTTTTTCAGGTGCAACACCCGCATGGGCAGTTTTTCCGTAGATCGTCGTCCATAACTTTGCCTGGTTTGGAGCAGCAGTGACAATGCCGCCTACTTTCCCGTCGCTGTCGACAGCATAACCGTATTTTGCGATCAGCAGAGAAGAATCCAATTCTTTTGCTCCCACTAAGCCGCTTTCTTCTCCTGCAGTGATGACCAATTGGATATCCCCATGGTCAATTTCTTGCTCTTGAAGCACTCGGATCATTTCGAACAACGCAGCAATTCCGGCCTTATCGTCAGCCCCCAGAATTGTCGTTCCGTCAGAATAGACGTAACCATCACGGATTTCCGGTTTAATGCCTACACCCGTACTTATCGTATCCATATGGACAGTAAAGTAAATGGCTGGCACTTCACTCAAGTTCCCGCGCAAGGTTGCG
>JASLAI010000185.1 GCA_030147225.1 Planococcus sp. (in: firmicutes)
ATTGCATCGTCCAGTTGTTCTTTTGGAAAAGGTGTAAAATTTCTAAGCCACATTCTCCCAGTTAAAAACTCTTCAATTTCTTTCATTTGCATCCACCTTTCCATAGAGAAAAAGCCCCAGTCGGCTTATTTTTTCACCCAACCAAGACCCATTGCTCCTTCTCCCAAATGTGTTCCAATAACCGGTCCAAAATAGGAAATTTCAAAATCTACTTCAGGACAAGACGCTTCCAATTCTTTTTGCCAATGTTTTGCTTCTTCCGGCCGATTAGCATGGATGATGGTTGCCTGCCGCTTCTGGCCATCTTTAAGGTCCTCTTTCAATAAATCAACAATCCGGTTCATCGCTTTTTTTCGCGTCCGAATTTTCTCGAACGGAACAATAACTTTTTCCTGAAAATGCAAAATCGGTTTGATTTGCAGCATACCGCCCAGCAAAGCCTGTGCACTGGACAATCGTCCTCCACGCTGCAGATGTTTTAAGTCTTCTACCATAAAATAGGCGCGCAAAGACTTTTTCATTTCATTTAGCTCTGCTAAGATGGTTTCGGCCTTTACTCCTTCATCAGCCAGTTTTGCAGCCTTTACCGCATAAAAGCCCTGCAAAGCACAAGTAAGCTCCGAATCAAACGAATAAACTTTTACGCCATCGACCATTTCAGCAGCCTGCTGCGAACCTGCGTAGGTTCCACTTATTCCACTTGATAAATGAATAGAGACAATTTCCTCATGATGGGCTGCTAGTTTGTTATAGAGAGCAACAAATTCTCCCAGAGGCGGCTGTGAAGTTTTCGGAAATTCGTCTTTTGCTTTTAGATAAAATTCTGTTTCGGTCATTTCAGCTTCTTTGAACGATTCGTTTCCAAATGTCACTTCCAGCGAAACCATGTGAATTCCCATCAGTTCACGTGTATGTTCGGGCAAATAAGATGTACTGTCTGTTACAATTGCGGTTTTCATTGATTAATCAGCCTCCACTGCTAGTTTACCAAAAAAGAAGACGGAGAAAAGACATAAATAGAAAGAAGGCATTAAAAAAATTTCCCGCATATCACGGGAAATCTATTATTGATTGCCGATAAAATGAACGCTGGTAACTTTCCACTCAGCATTTTCTTTTTTAAAGACGACAACTTGACGACCTGTTTGTTCGACAGCATCATTTGAATTTGCGGCTTTCATTTTCACATTAAGTACCGCAAACACTTCTGCGCGGTCCTCATCATATTTTACAATGGTTTCATCACTTGTTTCGTATTGGCTATCATAGGCCTCAAAAGCTTTCGTCAACGCTGCCTGATCTTCTTTACGATCAAAACCATCCGGTTCTTGAGCAATAGTCTTCATGTAGCGATCTATATCTTCTGAATTGAAGGCTGCTACATATTCTTCGTAAGCGGCCAATAATTCATTAGCTTGTTCTTCAGGCACATCCGCTTCTATGACATTTCCTTCATCATCTACAGTGAACCCAACTTTTTCATCCTTATTTTCCTCAATGCCATGGTCAACTGCATTATTTTCGTTTGCTGCATTGCCATCTTCGACTGTATTTTCATTAACTGAAGGTTCTTCGGAATCTGAGCAGGCAGCGAGTGCCAAAACAAGACCGGCTACAATAATCATTTTTTTCATCATGCATTCCTCCTGCGCTTCATTTTGCCATAGGCAGTGGGTGAATACAATGAAGAAAATGTGTCATCTGTCAAAACGGAATTTTTTTCAGTTTTACGGTACACTAGTAGGTACAAATAAAGGAGGGATCTCATGGAGAAAAGAGATGCCAGACAGATACTGGAACAAAAAATGAAGGAAACACGACCTCAATGGAGCCGTAAACAGCCCGCTCGGCCTAAAAAATACAAATCGAGCATGCAAAAAGTAGATAATTACGTAGTCCTGGATTTTGAAACCACTGGATTGCGTGCAGGAAGTGATAAGATCATCCAAATCGGAGCTGTTAAATACATCAATCACGAACGCATGGAAACGATGTATTTAATGGTCAATCCCGAATGCACCATTTCCAGCACGATTACCCGAATCACAGGCATCACCAATAAAGATGTACAAAATGCGCCGGTCATTGAAGAAGTTGCGCATGAACTGATTGCTTTTATCGAAGGCTTGCCAATCATTGCACATAATGCCCCTTTTGATATGGGATTCCTGTATGCACTCGAAGAGATCACACCAATTCCAGAATACACAGTCATCGATACAGTCAAATTGGCCAGAAGAGCCATCACTCAAACACCTAATCACAAATTAACCACATTAACTGCCTTTTTAAAACTGGAACATGATGCCCATGATGCATTAGGCGATTGCCTAGCAACAGCAGCCATCTATCAATACTGCTACGATCGATTATAATAAGAAAAGCGCAAGCAGCCGTGGAGATTCGACGGGCATAAGACGCTCTTGCAAAGCGGCATATTTTCAGCCGCGTAGCCAGAGTGACTTATGACCCTAGAATCTGGCTGCCGGAGTCTGGACATAGAAAAGCGGAGGCGTCCGTGTAGCTCTAACGGGCATAAGACAGACCGGCAAAGCGGCGCTCTTTGCCGCACAGTCGAGTTGGCTTATGACCCGAAGAGCTGGGCGCCGGAGTCTGGACATAGAAAAGCGCAGGCAGCCAAAACCTGATGCTAACCTAACTGCGCGACTTCCTGTCGCACTGGTCAGCTGAACTGCTGCGGCCTCTTGAAGAATAGAAAGAAAAAAAAGACGGTGGATCTGCTAGTTTGCAGATCCACCGTCTTCTATTTTATCTCACTTCAACCCAACCGTTTTTAATAGCGGTCACTACTGCCTGTGTACGGTCATTTACCTGCATTTTCTGCAGGATGCTCGACACGTGGTTTTTAACCGTTTTTTCAGAAATAAACAAGGTTTCTCCGATGACTCGATTGCTTTGGCCATCTGTTAACAATTGAAGTACTTCACTTTCACGTTTCGTCAAAAGATGATACGGACGGCGAATTTCGGTTTGATGGAAAGAGCCTTTGTTTTCACGTTCGCTCAAACGACGAAATTCCATTACTAGATTGCGTGTAACTTTAGGATGCAAATAAGAGCCGCCTTTTGCTACTACTTTAATTGCCTGGATAATTGCATCTGCATCCATTTCTTTCAGCATGTAACCCAAAGCACCTGTTTTCAATGCATGTGTCACATAAGATTCATCATCGTGGATCGACAGCATAATGACTTTCGCATCAGGGAATTTCTCAATCAATTCTCCTGTAGCCTCTACACCATTTTTTTGTGGCATATTGATATCCATCAATACCACATCAGGTCTATTTTCTTCATATAATTTGATAACTTCGTTGCCGTCTCCACCTTCAGCAACGACTTCAAACGAACTTTCAAAATCCAGAATTCTTTTTACACCTTCACGAAATAATTGATGATCGTCAACAATAATTATTTTTGTCATTATGTCGTCCTCCTCGAATACCCTATCTTACATACCCTTTTTAAAAGGTATATGAAACATTAAGACTGTACCGTTCCCGGGTGATGAATTAATGAAAAAATCGCCTTCAACCAATTCGATTCTTTCTTTCATCCCCGCCAATCCGAATGACTGGTTTTTTACAATTCCTTGGTCAAAACCAGTTCCGTTATCTGTAACTGTAATTTTAACTTGTTCTCTTAGCCATTCCATATCTACTTTGATCTCAGACGATTTGCCATGGCGTATCGCATTTGAAATTCCTTCTTGTACCAGCCGGAAAATAGTGGTTTCATATTTATTCGGCAAGCGCGCTTCTTTTCCCATCGACTGGAATTCCATTTTGATACCTTTATTGTATTCCTCAATTGTGTCAATATACTTTTTTAGGGTAGGTACCAAACCGAGGTCATCCAATGCCATGGGCCGTAAATCGTAT
>JASLAI010000202.1 GCA_030147225.1 Planococcus sp. (in: firmicutes)
GTTGGTGCTTCCATTGCATCCGGCAGCCAAATGTGAAAAGGGAACTGGGCAGACTTGGTGAATGCGCCGAGCAGCACCAAGGACATCGCCGGATAAAACAAGGCGTGATCGGTGTACTGCCCCATGACAGCTGCAACTTCTCGAATGCTGAATGTTCCGGTCATGGAATGCAGCATTAAAAATCCGGCAAGCATTCCGAATCCACCAAACACTGTGATCAATAAAGACTTTTGGGCACCGTAGCGGGAATTTTTCCGATGATACCAGAAGGCGATCAACAAAAAGGAGGAGATACTGGTTAATTCCCAGAAGACATACAGGACAAGGAGATTATCAGATAGGACAACGCCAAGCATAGCGCCCATGAACAGCAGCAAGTAGGCGTAGAAATGCGGAAAAGAATCGGATGATGATAAATAGTAGATGGAGTAGAGAACGACAAGGATCCCCATGCCGGTAATGAGTAAAGCCATAATCAAACTGAGGCCATCAAGATAAGCTGTAAAGTTGATGCCTATCGAGGGAATCCAATTGACTGTCTCGATTAGAGTTCCGTCATTTGAAATAGTGGGGATGTAAAAAACGAAAATAGTGAATAGAACAAGTGGTACGAGCAGCACGAGCCAGCCGATATGCAAGGTTCGAATTCGTTTATGTATAAATGGAATCAAAGCGGTAGCGATAAAAGGAAACAATATGGCCAAAATCAATAGTTGCACAGCAGAACCTCCGTATTGGAATAGAAAAGTGAGTATGAATGGAAAGATTAATGAGCGGGTATATAATAAAGAAAAACAAGTTTCACGTGTGCTGCAGTTTGGTAGACGCTCAAAGCAGCCAATGTAAATTATACAGGAAAACCTTGGTTTTTTCATTTACGAGCCAATGCTGGTAAGAAAAAGACCAGCAAGCCTTTTTGGTCATGAAATCTGAAAATTAGTGAAACCCTTGATTTTCTATAAAGGAAGAAGTATAATTTCATAGTTTTGAAAGTCAGGATATGAAATATATTCCCAGAGGGGTGAACATAAATGAAGAAAATCAGAGGACGGATGGATGAGAGCATCCTGGTATGTGTTTTTTACGGGCCGAATGGCGAACGTTTGATCAATCGGGGTAATAAACTTGCTACCATGCTGGATTGCCCGTTGTATATTCTAACAGTGGATCAGTCATCCGTTAATGAATTTGATACTGAAAAAGCATCTTATATCGAGCGATGGAGAGAGCTTGCTGAAGAATACGAAGCTGAAGAGTTTATGGTTCGTGATAATGAAAAACGCCCCTCTGCAAAAGTGATTGCAGAAGTGGCTCACGAATTTAACATTACGCAAATTATTATCGGACAAACGGCGAGAAGCAGATGGGAAGAAATTACTAAAGGGTCATTCCTGAATATGTTGCTGCGGGAAATTCCGCTTGTGGACCTTCATGTCGTTTCATTGGCGCGTACGGTGAAGGGCGTCGAAGGGGACGAGTTTGAAAAAGGCGTTCGCTGTTACTTGATGAAGGATGAGGACAGCTACAAAATCAATTTTACCCAATCAAAAAATTGTCAGCTCGAAGGGATTTTCTTCAAGGAAATCGGTACCGATTTCGATAACGGCATCTTCAAATTCATGCACGACAATAAAGTGTACCAAGTAGAAGTGACAGAAGATCGAATTGACTTGCCTGAAGTCATTGATAAATGCTTGGGTAAAGAATTAGTGAAAAAATAATTTCGGACAACAAAAGGCTGCTTCGCCATTGAGGCAGTCTTTTGTTTGCTCAAGAGGAGAATCAATCGGTTATGAAGAAAAGCAAAAGGTTGGAACCGCTTATACCAAAGGAACTGGAAACCCGTTCTTTTGTATCGGCCATAGATGACCAGTATGTAAGCAATTGCAGAATTTCGCAGGAAACGATTGATTTTAGCACGGAGGATGCACTGCATATCGACAATGTAATTTTTGAAAACGTCAATTTCCTAGAAATGAGCTGGCCGCGTTCGGAGTTTGTCGATGTGATTTTTTTGAACTGTGATTTATCTAATGCCGATTTGAGCCGGGCAGTTTTTCACCGCACAGAATTCCGCAACTCCAAACTGCTTGGAACCAATTTTGCTGAAGCTGGAATCCGCCATACGCTTTTTGATGAATGCGTGTTAAATTATGCCGTTTTCGGTTTTTCCTTGTGTAATACGGTAAGTTTTGTCTCTTCCTCGATGCGCTTTGCGGATTTTTATCAAATGGAACTGAAGACCAGCGGCTTTTATAAATGCGACATGAACGATATTAACTTTACAGAAACAAGCCTAAAGGGAATTGACTTGAGCAGCAACACCTTCGACAGCATCCAAGTATCGATTGAAAAACTTCAAGGGTGCAAGGTATCGTCAGATCAGGCTATCGCTTTTGCAAGGCAAATGGGAATGATCGTGGAAAACTAATATTATAGAAGAAACATGAAAAAATACCCGACAGATTTAAACTGTCGGGTATTTTTGTGTTTAGGAAA
Source organism: Planococcus sp. (in: firmicutes) (assembly GCA_030147225.1). Lineage (GTDB taxonomy): Bacteria > Bacillota > Bacilli > Bacillales_A > Planococcaceae > Planococcus. Next base: position 2,500 of record JASLAI010000202.1, read on the forward strand.
TATGTTAGTACGGCAGCCTGTGCTTTTCTTGTGTTCAGCTCCGGCAGCCAGATTCTAGGGTCATAAGCCACTCCAGCTGTGCGGCTGAAGAAACGCCGCTTCGCCGGAGCGTCTTACGCCCGTCGAATCTACATGGCAGCCTGCGCTTTTCTTTGTCCAGTTGCAAGCGCCCAGCTCTTTGGGTCATAAGCCATTCTGGCTGTGCGGCAAGAACGCCGCTTCGCCAGCTCGTCTTATGCCCGGCAGAGCTACACGGGCACTTTCACTTTTCTTGTTACCGGACGCCTTTCATGAAACCTTGGATGCGTGGTGCGAAGATGAACAATAGGATACTGAGGGCGATTGAGGCGCCCCCGATGATTCCGAAATACATCATTTCGTTCTCTACTGTATAGAATTTGACCAACTGTGCATTGATTGCTTGAGCAGCAGCATTTGACAAGAACCACAGACTCATCGTTTGAGCTGAGAATGCTGCGGGAGCCAGTTTGGTTGTCGCTGATAATCCCACCGGAGAAAGGCAGAGTTCGCCAAGTACAACGATGAAGTAACTAAGGACAAGCCAGAGCGGATTAACTAATGCAGCAGGGCCGCCGAAATATGCCGGCAATAGGATAACCAGGAAGGATAATCCTGCAAACAATAGGCCTAGTGAGAATTTTTGTGGAATCGACGGTTGTTTGCTTCCAAGCTTGACCCATAGCCAAGCAAATACCGGAGCCAGCATAATAATGAACAACGGATTCAAGGACTGGAACCAGGCAGGAGAAATGGTGATTCCTGCAAACTCAAGATTCGTACGGGTATCTGCATATGCTGCAAGAATGGTTGATCCTTGTTCTTGGATTGCCCAGAACATGACAGATGCGATGAATAAAGGAATGTACGCCAATAAATGCGAACGTTCAACTTCTGTAGTCTTTTTACTCCGGTACATAACTGTGAAATAAGCGATTGGAATTAAAATACCGAAAATACCGACAATCGCTACAAAACTATTAAACGTCAACAATCCTGTTGGGATGCCGATTGCTACGGCTGCTGCAATGATTAATGCTCCGATTGTAAAGATTTTGATTGTTGTTTTACGTTCTGAAGGCAATAAAGGATTCGGCACAACAGTTCCTGCCAGCCCCAGATTTTTTTTTCTTTGTAACTAAGAAAATTACTAAGCCAAGGAACATTCCGACTGCTGCAATACTGAAACCTAAATGGAAGCTGATTCTCATTCCTACCGTACCGACGATTAACGGTGCGAGGAAGCCTCCCATATTGATTCCCATATAGAAGATGCTGAATCCCGCATCCCGGCGGTTATCATTTTCTTCATAGATTTCCCCTACAACACTGGATACATTTGGTTTTAATAAACCGGTACCCAGAACAATTAAGACCATGGAAACGAAGAATAAAGCAAGGTTGCCTGGAATCGCTAGAGCGATATGCCCAAGCATGATGAGGATTCCGCCATAAAAAACAGCCTTTGATGTACCAAATATCCTATCAGCTAGCCAACCGCCGATAATGCCGGACATGTAAACAAGTGATCCGTAAATGGACATGATGGATAAAGCGGTTGTTTGATCAAGGCCAAGACCGCCATCAGAAATTTCGTAATACATATAAAAAACCAGAATGGCTCTCATTCCATAGTAGGAGAACCTTTCCCAGAACTCTGTAAAGAATAACGTGAACAGCCCCTTGGGATGACCAAAAAAGCCTTTTTGGGGAACGCTGTTGACAATTTCTTGCCGTGAATACTTTTCAGACATCATACTAACCTCCATTTGTTTATTCTAACATAATACTTTTTTTGGTTATAAAAATCAAAATAAATTTAAAGGCTATAAATAAAGGTTTTAATAAACGTTTTAATATAGAATAATATGTGACTTTATAGTAATTTATTTTGTTAAAATAGTTATTTAATTCAGATTAAAATCTTTAGTCAAACAAATTTTTAATGATTTTGAAAATGAATAAATTTTTAAAGTGTCTATTTACCTGCTATTTCGAATAATTCTTAAAATGGTAATTTTAATAATGTATATATCCTATTTAATTTCCATATTTAGTAATGATTAGTTAGTGTTCACTAATCATTCACACTTTTTTAAAGAATTATCCAAAAAAGATTGTGAAAAAGCGCAAGGTGCAGTATATTTAAAATAGTTAGAATATTAATCAGGGAGCAGGAGCATATAATGAAACAGTTAAGCAAACGAATCAAGGACTTAAGAGAAGCAAAAGGACTATCTACTGAGGAGTTGGCAGATGAAATCGGCTTTGCAAAAAGTACGGTTTGGGCTTATGAAAGTGGAAAGAAACAAGTGTCTGTAGTGCATCTCGAAAGACTTGCAGATTATTTTGAGGTATCAGTCGACAGTTTGTTGGATCGCAGCGAACGGACAATCAATGTAGATCTTCAAAATACCAGTTTCTTAAACGACTACAATCTAATGTTAGATGACCAGCCGCTGAATCAGCATGAAATTGCAGAAGCTGCATCTTTCATTCAAGTTAAACGCCGTATGGGAAGTTATGGAGTCGCTACAAACTAATTATCGATAAGCCCAATAGAAATGTCTTTCCTTATATAAGGGAAGACATTTTTTTTGCAGAAAAGTACGAGGGGTTGGAAAAATACAAGCTTGTCGAAGTCTGTTTATCTCATGTTCCTGCGGGAAGACATAGAATATAGGAAAAATGTATACCGGGAGGATGATTTAAATGAGCAAAACGATATTTATTACAGGTGCAGGAAGTGGACTGGCAAAAGGGACCGCAATCGGTCTTGCGAAACAAGGGCATAAAGTAATTGCGCCAGTCGAAACGGCTCCTCAAGTTACAGCGCTGCGTGAAGAAGCGGCAGCAGAAGGAGTGGACTTGGACGTTTTTAAAATGGATATTAAAAATCCGCAGGACTTGGCCCAGATGCTGGAGTACGATTTTGATGTTTTCGTCGCGAATGCTGCAGTCAATGAAGGCGGCCCGCTTTCAGAAGTGCCAATGTCTAATTTCAGGGAATTATTCGAGGTCAATGTCTTCAGTACCTTAGAAACTGCCCAAGTTGCAGCACGCAAATTCGTAGCTAAAGGAAAAGGGAAAATCGTTTTCATGTCTTCAATGGCTGGAATTATGGCAACGCCATACGTTGGGCCATATACTGCAACTAAGCATGCCATCGAAGCTATTGCAACGACGATGCAGAAAGAGTTGGAAGACCATGGAGTACAAGTGGCGACCATCAATCCAGGCGCTTTTGCCACAGGCTTTAATGACCGCAGCGCAGAGGCAAAATGGAAATGGTACGATGAAGCCATTCATTTTACTCGGAAAGAAGATATGGAAGAGGGAGATAAAGCTTTGGAAAATCAATATGACCCAGCTGACATGATTGCTAAAATGGTGGAAATCATCCCTCTTGATACACATAAATTCCGTACTGCCTACCCTGAAGAAACTGAAAAGCAGATGAAAGAAGAGGAAGCGAAGCGTTGGGAAATGGAGATTTAAAGGAGGTATGAGTATGGAGCCTCAAGCAGAGGTTGCTGCCATCCTGAAAGAAGGGAAAGCGGATCTTCATACTGCCTGTAAGCTATTCGATTCATTGGAGGCGGTAGATTTAGAGTTTCTTCTTGGAACTTGGAAAGGGAGAGACTTTCATACCGGTCATCCTTTGGATGGGATACTGAAGAAATTAAAATGGTATGGCAAAGCATTTCATGATGCGGACAATGTAGATCCACTTCTTTTTGAAATTATAAAAGGAAAAGTGATTGCGATTGATCCGGTGCCTTTTATGTCCAAGCAGAAACTGACAGAGGCAGCAGGCGGAGAAGCGCGTATGCGCATGGTTGAATTCCGTGGAAAACTGAGTGCTGCTATCATTTACGACCATTTGCCAATCCATGACCATCTTCGAAAAGTAGATGAAAATTTGTTGTTCGGTATGATGGATCTTAAAGGAGATACACAAGCGTTTTTCTTTTTGCTCGAAAAAGTGGAAAAATAAACAATCGTCCTGAGAGCTTATGCTCATGGGGCGATTTTTTATGATTTGCGGCCCGTATTCCTGAGATTTTACCGAAGAAAAAGGCGCAAAAATGTGGTAAGCTAACTCATACGATACGAGTATTAGGAGTGTTCTATTTTGTTGGAAAGCGCAAAAAAATTACTGCAGTCCCATTTTGGCTATGAGTCCTTCCGAGTCGGCCAGGAGCAAGCCATTACGCAAGTATTTGAAGGACATAATTCAATTTGCGTCATGCCGACTGGCGGAGGCAAGTCCATGTGCTATCAAATACCGGCGCTTGTCATGGAAGGGACAACAATTGTCGTGTCGCCTTTGATTTCATTGATGAAAGACCAAGTGGATGCACTTTTGGCAGCTGGGATTCCAGCTGCTTATATAAACAGTTCTCTCGATTTTGATGAAGTACGTGAGACACTGATGGATGTGCAGCGCGGTGCCATCAAATTGCTTTACATTGCGCCTGAACGATTGGATTCGGAGATGTTCCTCAATGAACTGCAGGGAGTTCATGTACCCCTGATTGCTGTCGATGAAGCCCACTGTATTTCCCAATGGGGCCATGATTTCCGCCCGAGCTACCGTTTGATCAGCCGCATGACTGAACTGTTTCCCAATAACCCGACGGTACTTGCCCTTACTGCCACTGCCACCCCTCAAGTTCGTGAAGACATTTGCCGGATCCTGGATATTGAAGAACAGCACACCATCATGACTGGTTTCGAACGTGCCAATTTGACGTTTTCTGTTGTGCGCGGCCAAGATCGGGAGCGCTTCGTAAAGGAATACGTAGCGAAAAACGATAAGGAAGCAGGCATTATTTATGCAGCTACCCGAAAAACAGTGGATTCAGTGTATGAGATGCTCGTGAAAAAAGGCATTAAAGCAGCAAAATACCATGCGGGCATGCCGGATCATGAAAGGAAGATCGGGCAGGAGCGGTTCCTGAATGACGAAGTCACTGTCATGGTTGCAACCAATGCGTTTGGTATGGGTATTGATAAATCCAATATACGTTTTGTTATCCATTATCAATTGCCGAAGAATATGGAAAGCTATTACCAGGAAGCAGGCCGTGCAGGCCGTGATGGCTTGCCAAGTGAATGTATTGTGTTGTACGCCTCTCAAGATGTTCAGACGCAGCGGTTCTTGATAGATCAAGCACAAGACCCTAGCCGCATTCCGGGAGAGCTTGTAAAATTGCAAGGTATGGTTGATTATTGCCACACCGAAAGTTGTCTGCAGCAGTTTATTATTCATTACTTCGGAGACACAGCTGCTGAACCGTGTGGCCATTGCGGAAACTGCTTGGATGATCGTGAAAGTATGGATGTTACGAAAGATGTCCAAATGGTTCTGTCATGTGTCATCCGTATGGGGCAGAAATTCGGCAAAGCGATGACTGCTCAAGTGTTGACCGGTTCCCGCAATAAAAAAGTGTTGGATTTCGGATTTGATAAGCTGTCGACCTATGGAATTTTGAAACACCAAAACGCTAAGGAAGTTTCAAACTTGATCGAATTTATGATTTCTCAGGAATTGTTGGCAGTGGAACAAGGTTCATTTCCGACGATTTATGTACCTGACGGCGGAAGAGATGTACTACTGGGGAAACGAAAAGTGTTAAGAAAAGGTGCTGTTGTCACTAAACGCATCGCTTCTAATGATCCTTTATTTGAAGAGTTGCGTGTAGTTCGTAAAAGTTTGGCTGATAAAGCCGGGGTACCTCCTTTTGTTATTTTCTCTGATAAATCACTCCAAGATATGGTAGCGAGAAGACCTAAGAATGAATCAGAGTTTTTAGAAGTTACTGGAGTGGGAGCCAATAAGCTTGAAAAGTATGGCGAAGCATTTCTTGAGGCAATTCATTCTTTTGATGCGATAAATAGTTGAATAAATATAAGCAGAGAAACTCCATATAAAATACGGGTTTCTCTATTTTTAAATTGTCAGACTTGTATATTTATTCATTATAATCTTATGAGTAAATGTCGCTTAATAAATGCAGTTGGAAGCGTTTTCAAC